>NZ_JASHIT010000008.1:0-155612 GCF_030733595.1 Halomonas sp. MMSF_3323
TGGCGCCGCGCAGGGACTACACGAGGGCTACATTAAGGGCTACACAAGGGCTACGCAGGGGCTTCGTGCGGGCCATATAAGAGCGATACCAGGGCCTTTGCCGGGGCGACTCGAGCATGGCCCTGAAGCCCGTTGCATCAAGCCTGGCTCGAGGGCCGTTGCTTGAGCAGCTTGGGTACCAGCCAGGGCAGTACCAGCAGCGCCGAGGCGGCGATCCACAGCGACAGCGAGATGCCGGACTGCCACAGGATGGCGGTGTCGCCACCGCTGATCGCCAACGCCCGACGCAGGTTCTCTTCCATCAGGCCGCCCAGCACGTAGCCGAGGATGACCGGCGCCAGCGAGAAGCCGAGCTTGCGCAGCAGGTAGCCGAAGACACCGATGACGAGCATCAGATAGATGGCGGTCAGGTCGGAATGCAGCTGATAGACCCCGACGAAGGATAGCACGGCGATGGCCGGCACCAGCACCCAGCGCGGGATGGTCAGCACCTTGGCGAAGACCCCGGCCAGCGGCAGGTTGAGCGCCAGCAACACCAGGTTGCCGATGTACAACGAGGCGATCAGGCCACCGGCGACCTCCGGGTTGTCGGTGAACATCATCGGACCCGGGGTGATGTTGTAGAGCATCAGCGCGCCGAGCAGCACCGCGGTGGTGCCGGATCCGGGGATGCCCAGGGTCAGCATCGGTACGAAGGAGCCTGCGGCGGAGGCGTTGTTGGCCGCTTCGGGCGCCGCCAGGCCACGCATGTCGCCGGTGCCGAAGGTGTTGTCCTTGTCCACCAGCCGCTTTTCGGTGGTGTAGGACACCGCCCCGGCCACCGAGGCGCCGGTTCCGGGCAGTACGCCGATAATGAAGCCGAGCACGCCGGAGCGCAGCATGGTGCCCTTGCAGGCCATCACTTCCTTGAGGCTGACGAACACCCGGCCCAGCGGCGGCAGGGTGTCATCGACGTCGTCGCGATGGGCGTGCTCGAGCATCAGCAGGATCTCGCTGATGGCGAACAGGCCGATGATCATCACCACGAAGTCGATACCGTCATAGAGCTCCGGCATGCCGAAGGTGTAGCGCATCACGCCGGTGCCGGAGTCGACGCCGACGGTGCCGATCAGCACGCCGAGCACGGCGCCGATGGCGGTCTTGATCGGGTCCTTGCCCATCATCACCGACATCGACGAGAAGGCGAACACCATCAGCGCGAAGAATTCGGCGGGGCCGAACATCACCGCCACCCGGGCCAGCAGCGGGGCGAACAGGGTCAGGCCGATGATGGCGATGGTGGCGCCGACAAACGACGCCACCGCCGACAGGCCCAGCGCCGGACCGGCCAGGCCACGCTTGGCCAGCGGATGGCCATCGAGGGTGGTCATCACCGCGCCGGCGTCGCCGGGCACATTGAGCAGGATGCTGGACATGCGCCCGCCGTACTCGGCACCGGTGTAGATGCCGGCCAGCAGGATCAGCGCGGATTCGGCGGGCAGGCCCAGGGTGTAGGCCAGCGGCATCAGGATGGCGATGCCGTTGATTGGCCCGATGCCCGGCAGGGCGCCGAACAGGGTGCCCAGCAGCGCGCCGAGGAAGGCCAGGCCAAGATTGAGCGGCGTCAGGGCGACGCCGAAGCCTTCAATAAGAAAGTCGAACATGGGAACACCTTGATCAGGGATCGGTGGCGGTCAGGGCTGGGGCAGCGCTGGCAGCTGAGCTGTTACAGGAGCTGGCTTCAGGGCGGCGGTTCGCGCTACCACGGCAGGCCGGGCAGGCCGATGCCAAGGCCATGGGTGAACAGCCACTGGCCGCCCAGCGCCATCAACACACCGGTGGCCACGGCCTTGAGCGGACTGGCCTCGAACAGCCAGGCCAGGGCGGCGATCACCAGCATCGAGCTCAACAAAAAGCCCAGGCGCGGGAACAGCACGGCGTAGACCAGCAGCAGCACCAGCACGCCGATCAGGCGCAATCCCAGGCGCTTGTCGGGCCAGTGGCCGTTTTCACCCGGACGTATCACCAGCACCAGCGACAGCAGCCCCAGCAGGATGGAGAGCCCCAGCGGAAAGGCCTTGGGGCCAACGGGGTCGTAGCTGAAGGGCACCTCGAGGGACAGGGCGTTGACGGCGGTAAACGCCGCCAACCCCATCAGGGCGATACCCAGACAGCGGTCGGCGGCGATACTCATTGGGTCAGACCCACTTCTGCGGCCAGCTCCTTGAAGCCGGTGACCTGATCCTTGACGTAGCCGTCGAAGTCGTCACCGAAGCGTGCCATGGGGAACAGGCCGCGGGCTTCGCGCAGCTCGGCGAAGGTCTCGTTGCCGGCCAGGTTCTCGAGGCGCTCGACCCAGGCCTGGTAGGCCTCGTCGCTGACCTCGGGGCCCATGTAGTAGCCGCGCCAGATCGGCCACTGGACGTCGTAACCCTGTTCGGCGGCGGTGGGAATCTCGGCATAGGGGCCGCCCATGCGCTCCTCGGACAGCGCCGCCAGCACGCGGATGTCGCCGCTCTCGAGCTGGGACTTGAGCTCCGACAGGTCACCGGAGAACACCTGGATATGGTTGCCGAGCAGTGCGGCCAGGGCTTCACCGCCACCCTCGAAGGCCACGTAGCGCAGGCTGCGCGGGTCGACGTCGGCGGCCTTGGCGGTCAGCGCGGCCTTCATCCAGTCCTGGCTGCCTACGCTGCCACCGGCGCCGAAGGCGACCTGGGTGGGGTCTTCCTGCAGCGCCGTCATCAGCTCATCCAGGGTCTGCCAGGGCGCGTCGGCCTTGACCACGATGGCGCCGTAGTCGACCCCCAGGGCGCCGACCCAGCGCACTTCGCTGGCGTCGTACTGGCCGAACTTGCCCAGCGCCAAGTTGACCGCAGCACCGGTGCTGGCGGCGACGATCAGGTTGGGGTCGTCGGTGCGCACGCCATTGACGTGGTTGTAGGCCACCGCACCGATGCCGCCGGGCATGTAGGTGACCAGCATCGGGTCCTCGATCAGTCCGGTCTCGAGCAGGCCATTGGCGGCCAGCCGGCAGGTCAGGTCGTAGCCACCGCCGGGCTTGGCGGGGGCGATGCATTCGGCCTCGTCGGCGGCCTGGGCGGTGCCGACGCTGAGGCTGGCGCCGAGCAACAGGGCGGCGGGCAGAGCTGTGATATTCTTCATGCGGACTCCTGACAACTATTATTATGGGTTGATGAAACCGGTGTGCTTTAGCGTGAGAGATGCTAGGCCGACTAGCTTTCATCAACCTGTCATGCCCTCCCTGCCTGGATAAGACATTAGTCGCATGCGCCTTCTCGTCGTCGAAGATGATGCCCTCATCAGCCGCTCGCTGGTCGAGGCCCTGACCCCCCTTGGCAATACTGTGGAGGTGTTTGCCTGCTGCAGTGATGCCAGGGCGGCGCTGCGCCAGGGTGGGGTCGACCTGATGCTTCTGGACATCGGCCTGCCCGACGGTGACGGCCTGTCACTGCTGGCCGAGTTGCGTGACGCGGGCGATCGCACCCCGGTGATCATCCTGACCGCCCGGGACGCCCTGGATGACCGGGTCAGGGGACTCGACCTGGGGGCCGATGACTACCTGGCCAAGCCCTTTGAACTGGCCGAACTTGAGGCGCGGGTGCGCGCGCTGCTCAGGCGCAGCCAGCAGCGTGCCGACAACCGTCTTGGCCTGGGACCCTTGTCCTTCGATCCGGCCAGTGGCGCCGCCAGTCTGTTCGGCGAGCCCATGGCGCTACCCCATCGCGAATTGCTGCTGGTCGAAAGCCTGTTGCTGCACGCTGGAGCCATCGCCCCTCGCGAGACCCTGGAAGGGCGACTTTTCGGCTTCGGCGAGGTGGGCTCCAACGCCCTGGAGGTCTACGTCAGCCGGCTGCGCAAGCGGCTCAAGGGCGCAGGTCTGCGTATCCGCACCTTTCGCGGACTTGGCTACCGTCTGGAAGAGGACGACGGGTGATCGAGGTCGAGGGATCACTCAAGCGTCGGCTCGGTGGCTGGCTGGTGGTCACCGTCGGGGTGCTGGGGCTGGCGCTGATGGTGGAGGCCTGGGTCAGCAGTCAGCGGGCGGCGGCGCGGGCCTTCGACGCCCAGCTGCAGGCGGCGGCGCTGACCATCGCCGAGGCGGTGCGCTGGCAGGACGGCATCCCCCAGGTAGTGGTGCCGGCGGCGGCGCTGCAGATTCTCGCCACCGACAGCCAGGCGCGGGTGTTCTACGCGGTGCTGGACGATGACGGCAGGACGCTGTCGCGTAACTGGCCGGTGGACATCCCCGTCGCCTGGCAGCAGGCGCTGGATGAAGGCGGCATGTCGCGGGACCTGACCACGACGCTGGGAGAGCTGCGTCTGCATGCCCAGCGGGTGGCCTCGGCGGGTTGGGTCACCCAGCTGCCGGTGCAGGTGTGGGTCGGGCATACCCTCGAGGGGCGCCGAGCCCTGGCCCGCTCACTGTTCGAGCGTTCGCTGTCGCGCTTTATTGCCATGGTGCTGCTGACCGGGGTGCTGATGGGCTTGACCATGCGCGCGGCGCTGTCTCCCCTGCGCCGCCTGCGCCGCCAGATTCGTGGGCGCGGCGCCGATGACTTCAGTCCGCTGGCGGCCAGGGTGCCCAAGGAGCTTCATGAGCTCGCCCAGGCCTTGGACCACCTGTTCGCCCGTCAGCGCCAGGGACGCGAGGATCTTCTGCGCTTCACCGCCGACGCCAGCCACCAGCTCAAGACGCCGCTGGCGGGACTCAAGACCGTCAGCGAGCTGGGCCTTCGCAGCAGTGATCCGGATGAATGGCGCCAGGCGCTCACGCGCGTTCACGCCCGTGCCGAGGACACCAGTCGACTGGCCGGCCAATTGCTGTCGCTGGCGCGACTGCGCCACCTCGACCGGGAGACGGCGCTGCCTGCGCTCGACCTGGGTGAGCTGGTACGCGACGTCGCCCTGGACTGGGCGGCGCGGGAGCGGGCTGCGGAGCATGACCTCGGGCTTGGCAGCCTGCCAGCCGAGCCGCTGAAGGTGTGTGTCGAGGACTGGGCACTGCGCGAAGCCCTGGGCAACCTGATCGACAACGCCCTGCGCTACACGCCGACAGGTTGCGAGATCACCCTGCATCTGTCGCGCGAGGGCGACTGGGCGCGGTTGTCGATCGTCGATGACGGCCCCGGTGTCGCCGACGCGGCGCTGGCGACGCTGGGACAGCCGTTTCAGCGGGGTGGACGCCAGGACACCGAGGGCTCTGGACTGGGTCTTGCCATCGTCGATACCACCGCCCGGCGCATGGGCGCCCGCGTGCAATTCGCCAACCGCTCGCCGCAGGGACTCGAGGTGGTGCTGTGGCTGCCGCTGGCGAAGGACGAACAGGATGTCACCGGTGCCTTTGCTGCCGGCGTGAATCCAGGAGAGAGTACTTGATGTCCCTGCAGCCCGGACAACGCCTTCGATCCTGTGGACGTCTCCCGGCCCGCTGTGCGATGCAGGTCACACGGCGGCAGCCCCTGGTGGTGTCGCCGTGGCTGCCGCTTTTACTGCTCATGCTCGTGCTGCTGGGCGGCTGTCACAGCGGCGACAGCCGCACCCCCACAGATGAAGATCCGCTGGTGATCTCGGCGGCGCTGGATCTCGACGTGGTGGCGCCGCTGCTGGACGCCTTTCGCCAGGCCTATCCCCAGATTCCCCTGCGCTTTGAGGATCGCACCACCCGGGAGGTGGACGACAGCGTGGTGGGACATCTCGCTGGGGGCGGGGTAGAGGGCGAAGGGACGAGCAGGGCGCCTGACGTGGTGATCAGCTCGGCGATGCCGTGGCAGATGGCCCGGGTCAATGAAGGACTGGCGCGGCGCCTGAACGGGCCGGAGATCGAGCGCTGGCCCGAGTGGGCGCGCTGGCGCGACGAGGTCTTCGCCTTCACCTTCGAGCCGGTGGTGATGGCCTATCGGCTGGATCTGTCGCGGCATATGCTGCCGCCCCAGACCCATGGCGACCTGCACGCGCTGCTGGCGACCCAGGCCCGCTGGCTGACGGGCAAGGTGACCACCTACTCGCCGCTTTCCAGCGGGGTGGGCTACACCCTGGCCCAGCAGGATGCTCGCTACTCCTCGCGCTTCTGGGAGCTGGTCGGCGCCATGGGGCGTGTCGATACTCGCCTCGAGACGACCACCCGGGCCATGCTCGAAGGGCTCAGCCAGGGACGCTACTGGCTCGGCTACAACCTGCTGGGTTCCTACGCCATGGTCTACGCCCAGGAACATCCCGAGGTGATCGTGCAGGTGCCCAGGGACTATTCGCTGGTGCTGATGCGCATGGCCTTCGTGCATCGCGATGCCCCCCACGTCGAGGCCGCCGAGACCTTCGTCAGGTTTTTGCTGAGTCAGCGTGGCCAGCGGGTGCTGGCGGGGCAGACGCCACTGTTCAGCGTGCTGCCGGGGGTGACCGGCCCCTACACCGCCGCCAGGCTGCGCACCCAGGTGGGGGAGCGGCTCTACCCGATACTGCCCAACGCCACCTTGCTGGCCTTCGTCGATCCTGCCCGCCGGGAGGCCTTCACCGACCACTGGCGAGCGCGTTTTCAGGGCGAGCAGGCGCTGGATGAAGCGGTCGAACGGGGTAGCGGGGCGCTGGCGCCGGAGTAGACGGCGGATGGCAACCGAGGCGCATCGATGTGTCAAGCTGGCACATTGCCGGAGGCCGGGGCGGAACGTTATAATGGGCGATTAACTTCTTCCCTCCCTCTAAAGCCTCAGTGGGTGTTGCCGATTATGCTACGTATGGCCCAAGAAGCACTTACGTTTGACGACGTATTGCTCGTTCCCGGCTATTCCGACGTTCTCCCCAAGGACGTCAGTCTCCGGACCCGCCTGACTCGCGACCTCTTCCTCAATATTCCCCTCGCCTCCGCCGCCATGGATACCGTCACCGAAGCCCGCCTGGCCATCGCCATGGCCCAGGAAGGTGGCATCGGCATCATCCACAAGAGCATGGGCATCGCTCAGCAGGCGCTGGAAGTGCGCAAGGTCAAGAAGCACGAGAGCGTCATCGTCAAGGATCCCGTCACCGTCGGACCCAAGGCCAAGCTGCAGGACCTGCTGGCGATGGCCAAGGAACACGGCTTCTCCGGCTTCCCGGTGGTCGAGGGCGAGACCCTGGTCGGCCTGGTGACCGAGCGTGACATGCGCTTCCAGCCCAACCATGGCGACAGCGTCGCCGACATCATGACCCCGAGCGATCGCCTGGTGACCGTGCCGGAAGGCACCCCGCTGGACGTCATCAAGGGCAAGATGCAGGAGCACCGGGTCGAGAAGATGCTGGTGGTGGACGGCGACTTCCGCCTGCGTGGCCTGGTGACCTTCCAGGACATCGAGAAGGCGCGCACCTTCCCCAGCGCCGCCAAGGACGCCGACGGCCGCCTGCTGGTCGGCGCCGCCGTGGGCACCGGTCCGGAAACCCCTGACCGGGTCAAGGCGTTGGCCGAAGCCGGTGTCGACGCCCTCGTCGTCGATACCGCCCACGGTCATTCCCGTGGCGTGATCGAGCGGGTGCGCTGGGTCAAGGAGCACTTCCCGCAGATCCAGGTCATCGGCGGCAACATCGCCACCGCCGACGCCGCCCGGGCTCTGGCCGAGGCCGGTGCCGACGCGGTCAAGGTGGGCATCGGTCCTGGCTCCATCTGCACCACCCGCATCGTCGCCGGTGTCGGCGTGCCGCAGATCACCGCGGTGTCCAACGTGGCCGAGGCGCTCAAGGAGTTCGACATCCCGCTGATCGCCGACGGTGGCGTGCGCTTCTCCGGTGACATCGCCAAGGCGGTGGCTGCCGGTGCCAGCTGCATCATGGTCGGCGGCCTGCTGGCCGGCACCGAGGAGGCGCCGGGCGAGGTCGAGCTGTTCCAGGGGCGTACCTACAAGGCCTACCGTGGCATGGGTTCCATGGGCGCCATGTCCCAGACCCAGGGCTCCAGCGACCGCTACTTCCAGGACAAGGACGACGGCGTCGAGAAGCTGGTGCCGGAAGGCATCGAAGGCCGGGTGCCCTACAAGGGCGTGATGGGTGCCATCGTGCACCAGCTGATGGGTGGCCTGCGTGCCTCCATGGGCTACACCGGCTGTGCCAGCATCGACGAGATGCGCACCAAGCCCGAGTTCGTCAAGATCACCGGCGCCGGCTTCAACGAGTCCCACGTTCACGACGTCCAGATCACCAAGGAAGCGCCCAACTATCGAGCAGGGTAGGCGCTGACGTGACGCGCCAGGCGTATCGCACCAGACGCGTTGCACCAGAGGGCGCGCGGGGCGACTCGCCCCTCGTCACCCTGAGCTGGAAGCGGTCCGCCGCTTCCAGCTTTTCGCTTTTCGATTGCTCGGCCCACCGGCCCCACTGCCTGCAAGGTAAGTCCCCATGACCGATATCCACGCCCACAAGATCCTGATCCTCGACTTCGGCTCCCAGTACACCCAGCTGATCGCTCGCCGGGTTCGCGAGATCGGCGTCTACTCCGAGATTCGCGCCTTCGACATCACCGAGGAGGAGATCCGCGAGTATCGCCCCAACGGCATCATCCTGGCCGGTGGCCCGGAGTCGGTGACCGAGCTGGACTCGCCGCGGGCGCCGGCCTGCGTGTTCGAGATGGGGCTGCCGGTGTTCGGTATCTGCTACGGCATGCAGACCATGGCCGAGCAGCTGGGTGGCAAGGTCGAGGGCTCCAACAAGCGCGAGTTCGGCTACGCCCAGATCCGCCTGGACGCCGAGACGGCGCTGTTCAAGGACATCAAGGATCACGTCGATCCGGACAGCGGGCGCGGCCTTTTGGACGTGTGGATGAGTCACGGTGACAAGGTCGCCCAGGTGCCGGAGACCTTCACCGTCACCGCCTCCACCCCGAGCTGCCCGATCGCCGCCATGGCCTGGGAGGAAAAGCGCTTCTACGGCGTACAGTTCCACCCCGAGGTCACCCACACCCTGCAGGGTCAGCGCATCCTCGAGCACTTCGTGCTGGAGATCTGTGGCGCCGAGCGCAACTGGACGCCGGCCAAGATCATCGAGGACCAGATCGCCCGGGTGCGTGACCAGGTCGGTGACCGCCACGTGCTGCTGGGACTGTCAGGCGGGGTCGACTCCTCGGTGGTGGCGGCCCTGTTGCACAAGGCCATCGGCGATCAGCTGACTTGCGTGTTCGTCGACAACGGCCTGCTGCGCAAGAACGAAGGCGATCAGGTGATGGAGACCTTCGCCCAGCACATGGGCGTGCGGGTGATCCGCGTCGACGCCGAAGAGCTGTTCCTCGGCAAGCTCGAAGGTGAGGCCGACCCCGAAGCCAAGCGCAAGATCATCGGCAACACCTTCATCGACGTCTTCGACAGCGAAGCGGCCAAGATCGAGGGTGTGGACTTCCTGGCCCAGGGCACCATCTACCCGGACGTGATCGAGTCGGCCGCCGCCAAGACCGGCAAGGCCCACGTGATCAAGTCCCACCACAACGTCGGTGGCCTGCCGGAGACGATGAAGCTCAAGCTGGTCGAGCCGCTGCGTGAGCTGTTCAAGGACGAGGTGCGCAAGCTCGGCCTGGAACTCGGCCTGCCCTACGACATGGTCTACCGTCACCCCTTCCCGGGGCCGGGCCTGGGCGTGCGTATCCTCGGCGAGGTCAAGAAGGAGTACGCCGACATCCTGCGCGAGGCCGACGCCATCTTCATCGAAGAGCTGCACAACTCCGGCTGGTACCACAAGACCAGCCAGGCCTTCGCGGTGTTCCTGCCGGTCAAGTCCGTCGGTGTGGTCGGTGATGGCCGCCGCTACGAATGGGTCATCGCCCTGCGTGCCGTCGAGACCATCGACTTCATGACCGCCCGCTGGGCCCACCTGCCCTACGAACTGCTGGAGAAGGTCTCCAACCGTATCATCAACGAGCTGTCCGGGGTCTCCCGCGTCACCTACGACGTCTCGTCCAAGCCGCCGGCGACGATCGAGTGGGAATGATCCCTGATCCGACGACCTGACGGCGTCGGTGCAATGTTCGAAAACCACAACACCCGCCATCTGGCGGGTGTTGTGCGTTCAGGTGCAGACTATTGGCCCGGGCCTGGCGCACCATCAAGCCGCGCCGGTCTGGGACTCTGTCGTTCAATCGCTCTCGTACAGTTCTGCCTTGGCGTCACGCATGATGTCCTCGCAGGCGGCCTGCTGGGCCAGCTCGGTCATCAGGGTCTGGGAAAGGGCAAAGCCCTTGCCCAGGCAACGATCCACATCGTCCTTGGCGATGGAGGGCTGGACATCCACATCCAGAATCAGGGTGCGGCGGCCTCCTTCGAGACGGTCTGCCATCTGCCTGAGCTGCCAGGCCAGGCGATTCTTCCAGCTTGCGGTCTGCTCTGCGCCCTCGGTCACGTTGAGGGTACATTGCCACTGAGGTTTGTAGACCTTCATGTGAACCTCCTTGCTGGTGAAGTGAGCGATCTCCTGTTCTTTCATCACGTTCAGGTCCCAGCATACTCGCATGTGACGTCCTTGCCACTCCCTCCCTCGGGGGCGCTGCCTCAACCCTGTTGGGTCGTCTCTTGTAAGTGAGTCCTTGCTGGGGGGATTTGGGCACTATCCTTCCTCTGGGTTGAAACTTCGCTGGCGGCACAGTGCCGCAGGAAAGGTATGCCGGAAGGAAGCGGCTACACTGAGTCTGGGCGACAAGGAGTGCTGCGATGCAGTGGGGCGGCGGAGGTGAGTCGGGCAGAGGCATGGGGCGGCTTTGGCTTTTGTTGGCCGCGATGGTGGTGCTGCTGGCGTGGGAGCTGGCGGGGGAGGCCTCACGCCCACAGCCCAATGTGTCGCTGTTTGTACTCGACCATCAGGGGCAGCAACCACCGGAGAAAGGAGCGCTTTCTACGGTTACCGCAGAGTCTCTCGATGAGCAGGTCAGCCTGGGACTCAAGGCGCATCCGGTATGGCTGCGACTGAGGGTGGTGGGTGCTCTCCCCGGGCAGCGCCTGGTGCTGTCCAATCCGCTGGTTCAGGGAGTCGAGTTGCGGGTCTGTGACGACTCTGGGTGTCGCCCCGTCGCGAGGGAGACGCATTTTGCCGATGATCCGGGGCTCGCTGCTGCCTTGCCTCAGTTCCGCTTGCCTGCGGCAACGAATGAACTGCTGTTGCGCGTCGAGACCGATCAGGCGATACGCTTCAATGTGCAGGTACTGGATGACGTCGATCTGCACCGTTACTGGCGTGACTTGTTGCTGGGGCAGGGGCTCTATTTCGGCTTGATTGCGGGTCTGGTGATCTACAACAGCCTTCTGCTGTTCAGTCTTCGCGATACCAACTACCTCTGGTATCTGGGGTTCTTGAGTGGAGCGGGCGCTTACTTCTTGTGTCAGAACGGCTTGCTGCTGCTTTATTTGCCGCAGATGGGGGCACGCCTGAACGAGGCCTTGCTGCTGACGGCCCTGTCGGTGATCAGCATCTGCGGGTTGCAGTTCTGCCGGCGTTTTCTGATGACGGCGCGCCAGGACCCGAGAGTGGACTCGTTGATGCGGTGGCTGTGCTGGCTCCTGGCGCTGGCCGCCGCCATCGCCTGGCTGCTGCCGAGCTTCTTGACCGTGGTGTTCTATTCACTGCTGGGGGTGCTGACGCTAACGACTTTTCTGCTGTCGTCGGTGCGTGGCTTGTGGCGTGGCTTTCGCCCCGCGCAATGGCTGTTGATGGCGTGGTCGGTGCTGGTGGTCGGCGTGGTCCTGTTGCTGCTGGTGACCTATGGGTTGTCCCCCCACAACTTCTGGACGCTGCACGGTTTCCAGATCGGTTCCGCGCTGGAGGCCATCCTCTTGTCGCTGGCCCTGGCCGATCGCATCAGTCTGTTGCAGCGCGAGCGAGAGACGCTGCTGGAGGAGAAGGCGCGGTTGCACGGCATGAGCTATCTCGATGGTCTTACTGGTGTGCACAATCGCCGCTATCTCGATGAAGCCTTGCCCGCTGCGGTGGCCCAGGCCGAGGTAAGCGGGCGACCACTGTCGTTGATCATGCTGGATATCGATAACTTCAAGCGATTCAACGATGGCTGGGGGCATGCCGAGGGCGATCGCGCGCTGCAGCACCTGGGCAAGGTGATCGAGGAGGTCGTGCGCGACATCGATCCGGTGTGTCGTTACGGGGGAGAAGAGTTCGTGATTCTTCTCAAGGAGCGCGACGAGCATCAGGCGCTGGATATCGCCGAACGCATTCGCAAGGGGCTGGCGACGACGCCATTGACGCTGCTTACCGGAGAGCAGGTGTTGTTGACCTGTACCCTGGGGGTGGCCAAGCGACTGGAGGGCGAGAGCGCCTCAGCCCTGTTGCGGCGGGCCGACCAGGCGCTGTATCGAGGCAAGTACGCCGGCCGCGATCGGGTGGTGCTGAATGCCTCCGGTGGCGTCGCCTCGACAACCTCATGAAGGTACCTTCTGCAGTCTGGCGTCTGGCCGGTTCCCTGATCTTCGACATGCGCAGGCGTGGAACCCTTGGCAGGATGGCGGTCCAAGATGCGTCACATGTTGTCACAGCCGTGTGCCAGCATCGTTTCTTCAACACCAAGGGGGGCACCATGAAACCGACTCCAGGAACTCTACGCCAGTCGCGTCTGTGGGGGACGGCCTGGCTGTTGCTGATGATGGCCGGTTGTACCGGGGCGTCGTCGAGTGGCACCGGGTCGAGCGAGTCGTTCCAGGCAGAGGCATCCAGCCTGGCGCCACTTCCTGCGAGCTTTCGTGGTGAACTGTCCTGTGATGACTGCAAGGCGGTACGTCTCGATCTGGCGCTCGATGACGGGGGACGATATCTGCTCAAGGAGACGCATCTGGGACCCGGCGAGCAACCTCGCCGCCGCCACCGGGGTCAGTGGCAGTTGACGGATGGCGAACTGTCGCTGGGCGAGCCCGCCCCTGAGGCGGCGCAGCGGTGGCAAGTCGCGCAGGGGGGCGATCTTGTGTCGCAGGCGTCGCGTACGCCAGATGGCGCGTCTGCCCGCCTGGCGCGGCTGCCCGAACCGCTGCGTGAGCCACTGGAAGAGCGCTACTGGAAGCTGGTGCAAGTCGACGGAGAAGTCGCTGTCGACGGTTCTGCGCATATCGTGCTGCACACCCAGGAGGGTCGCCTGGCCGGATCCGGAGGGTGCAACCGCCTGATGGGAAGTTACCAGCGGGAGGGGGATGCGCTGTCGCTGGCTCCGCTGGCCACTACCAGGAAGGCCTGCCAGGGGCCTGTCATGGCCCAGGAGCGCGCGCTGGTCGAGGCACTGGGGGCCACTAGAGCGTTTCGTCTGCTGGCCGATGAGCTTGAACTGCTCGATGAAAACGACAAGGTGCTGGCGCGATTCGAGGTGGTCCACCTGACCTGAGTCCTGCCTCAAGGCAGGCTTTGACGGGCGGCATTAGATTGGCGTGGGAGCGATGACCTGTCGCTGTTCGGGTGGTCGCTTGGCGCTTGCCGGCTAGAGCGGCGGAGGGACCTGCTCCCCGGTCTGATCGCTGATGATCCGGTCCCGACCTTCGGCCTTGGCTCGGTAAAGCAGGTGATCGGCGCGATTGATCAGCAGATCATAGTGCATGCCGGGCGTATGGCTGGTCACGCCGACGCTGACGGTCAAGGAAATGACGTCGCCGTTGTGCATGATGGGCAGGCTGCGAAGGCGCTCCTGGAAACCTTCGAGCACCGGCAGGATCTCGTTCAAGTCGGCGCCGGGGAAGATCAGCAGGAATTCCTCGCCGCCCCAGCGGCAGAGTACATCCGAGCGGCGAAAGTGGCGCACCAGCAAATCGGAAATCTGGATCAGGCACTGGTCGCCGACCTTGTGCCCATGCTTGTCGTTGATCAGCTTGAAATGATCGATATCGATCAGCGCGAGGCTGTAGGGCGTGTTGGTGCCATCCTGTCTGTCGCCTGATAACTGGCGCAGGTATTCGCCGGCAAAACGACGGTTGTGCAGGCCGGTGAGGGCATCACGGGTCGCCATGCTGGTCAGCGTTTCTTCCTGGGTCTCGTAGACGTGGCGCGCCAGCATGGCGAAACCGACCATGGTGAACAGCGCACAGGAGAGGTTCAGGGTCGCCAGCATCAGCGGGAAGCCGGGGCCGCTTTCCAGCGGAAACATCTGGGACAGCGGGAACTCCAGGAACAGGAAGACTAGCATCCCCATCAGACCGAGCACCAGCGCGACCCACTTGACCGAGTGGGTGACGGCCGCCCAGCAGGACAGTGTCAGCAGGTAGAAGTGGAAGCCGGCGGAGGTACCCAGGATCACGGTGGCGATGATGGCGTGGCAGTAAGCCTCGGTGGTGATCAGGTAGACCGCGCGGTCCTGCTCGCCATGTTGATTGGCGAGATAGGCGCCAAGCCACATGGCCACGCTGATCACGTTGATCAGTGCCAGCAGCGAGTGATCGAGCACCCAGAACAGTGGAATGAAAAGGAAGTGCACCGCCGCACCCATCAGACTGGCCCAGCGGGTGAGCAGGTGCTTGCGAAGATTGCGGTGTCGAATGTTGTCCGGGCGTTGTGCGGCTGCCTGGGTCAGGGTTGAAAATGGGGCCATGCACGGAAACTCGCTCTCGGTGGAAGTAGTCGTCGAAGCGTTCCAACGAACGGTAGAGTCCTCGCAGTTCTATCGAATCCCATGCCCGGAAGCAGTGTCAGGGCAGGGCTCATGCCTGGGTACGAGCCCCTGCCGTGCACTGCGATGCTACTTAACTGTAGCAGTTTCGTCAGTCGAAAGGCGTCGATGCGCTAGGGTAATTCAGCGCTGTGGTAAACGTTCTGGACGTCATCGAGGTCGTTGAGCATGTCGAGCAGCTTTTCGAACATGGCCAGGTCATCCCCTTCCACCGGCGTGGTGGCCTGGGGCAGGAACTGGATCTCGTCGATCTCGAACTCCTCGGCACCGAGGGATTCGCGCAGCGCCTGACGCGCCTTGGCGTAGTCGGTCGGCGGAGCAAACACGGTGATCAGGCCGTTTTCGTTCTCGATGTCGGTGACATCCACGTCGGCTTCCATCAAGGCTTCCAGCGCGGCTTCTTCATCCTCGCCGGTGTAGGCGAGGATCGCCAGATGGTCGAACATGTGGCTGACGCTGCCTGGTGTGCCGATCTTGCTCTTGGTCTTGGTGAAGCAGGCACGAACGTCGCCGAAGGTCCGGTTGGGATTGTCGGTCAGACATTCGACGATCACCATGGCGTTGCCGGGACCGAAGCCCTCATAGCGTGCCAGCGAGTAGTCCTCGCCGCCGACGCCCGACGCCTTCTCCAGCGCCCGATCGATGACATGACCCGGTACCTGGTCCTTCTTGGCGCGGTCGAGAAGGCTGCGCAGCGACAGATTGGCGTTTGGATCGACGCCTCCGGACTTGGCGCAGACGTAGATCTCGCGTCCGTACTTGCTGTAGACCTTGGTCTTGGCGGCGGCCGTCTTGGCCATGGATTCCTTGCGGTTCTGGAAGGCCCTGCCCATTGCGTATTCCTGTGGCGTGTCTACACGAGTCTGGAATTCTACGAGAGTCCGCCCCTCGGCGAGAAGTCTTATTTCCCCTTGGCTTGCCCGGGATCGCCTGGAAGACGAACCGGCTTGACTGTCTACACTGTGGTGAATCGATCAAGGAGACGGCCAATGGATCACCATCAGTACCGCCAGGCCCTGGCGGTAGAGCACGCCGGAAGCGAACTGCCGTTTGCCGCCGAGGAGTTCGATCGCCGGCTGGCACGCGCTCGCAATGCCATGCAGCGACAGGGGCTGGACGCCCTGCTGCTGTGCCAGGCGGCGGACATCTTCTATCTGTGTGGCTATCACACCTTCGAAGTCTCCGTGCACGCGGCCCTGGTGGTCACCCCTTCGCGCACGCTGCTGCAGGTGGCGTCCATCGAGACCGGGCCCGCCGTGGTGACGGCGAGGGTCGATGAAGTGGTCGGCTATCGCTGGGAAGCCCTCGATGAGGTGATCGATCCGTTGGCTGACGCCTTGGCGGACAGTCACGACATCGGCATCGATGGCAGCAGTAGCGGTCTACGGTTTGGCCTGATGCGTCATCTGCAGGGGCGACTCGGTGGCGATCGCTTCCATGATCGTGCCGGTGGCCTGATGGCGAGCCTGAGACTGGTCAAGAGCGACGCCGAACTCGATTGCCTGACGCGCAGCGCCAAGATGACATCGCTTGGGCTTGCGCGTGCCATCGAGGTGGTCGAGCCCGGTGTGACCGACAACCAGGTGGCCGCCGTCGGTGCCCAGGTGATGCTCGAGGCCGGCAGCGAATTTTTCAGCCTGGCCCCGATCGTCACCAGCGGGTCGCGCAGTGGCATCATCCACGTCAACCACAAGCGCCGGGGCATCGCTTCGGGCGATGCGGTGTTCCTCGAGTTTGGCGCCGTCTGGCAGCGCTACACCGCGCCGACCATGCGCACGGTGGTGGTCGGGCCGATCAGCGACGAGATGCGCCTCGCCGCCGACCTGTGTGTCGAGATGGAGGCCCGCATGTGCGAGGCCATGACGCCGGGCACACCTTTCGAAGACGTCGCCCGGCTCGCCGATGCTATCCTGGCGCCACACCGCGAACGCTTCTTCCATTCGGGGGTTTACGGCTACGCGGTCGGTGCCCAGTTTCCGCCGAGCTGGGTGGAAGGCACGGGTTTTCTCGCCGCCGGGCAGACCACGCCGCTTGCCCGCAACATGGTCTTCCACCTGCCACTGTGTCTGCGCTTGCCGGGAGGTTTCGGCATCGGTCTAAGCAATACGGTGAGGGTCACCGATCGAGGCGCAATGCGCCTGACCGACCACGACATGGCACTGGTGCACCGACCCTGACAGCACACGCCGCATGAACGGCACAAGGGTATGATGAGCGGCTGGCGTCATGCGATACGAGAGCGGAACATGCTGCGTTTTTTCGAGAGGCTGGTGGATCCCTATCCCGACCAGCCCGAGTCGGTACCCGCGGACCGGTTGTGGCCCTTCGTGCTCCACTACTCGCGTCCCTTCACCGGGCTGTTGGCGGCCATGGCAGTGGTCACGGCGCTGGTCTCCATCGCCGAGGTGGTGTTCTTCACCGCCATGGGCGAACTGGTGGACTGGCTGGCCGAAGCCGACCGTGAGGGCTTTGTCGACACCCACCTGACCAGCTTGATCGGCCTGGGAGCGGCGGTGCTGGCAGGACTGCCACTTCTGGTGTTTTTGCTGTCGTTGATCACCCACCAGGGAATCTTCGGCAACTACCCCATGCTCGGGCGCTGGCTCTCCCATCGGCTGATGCTCGAGCAGAGCCTGTCGTTCTTTCATGACGAGTTTGCCGGGCGCGTCTCGCAGAAGGTGATGCAGACCGCGCTGGCCATGCGCGAGACCGTCACCAAGGTGCTCGACATGCTGGTCTATGTGCTGGTGTATTTCACCGGCGCGCTGGTGGTGCTGGGGGCCGCCGAGCCCTGGTTGATGGCTCCTCTGGTGCTATGGCTTGCGGGCTACCTGGCATTGATGAGGGTTTTTATCCCCCGGCTGCGCCGGGTGTCCATGGCCCAGGCGGACGCGCGGGCGGTGATGACCGGGCGGGTCGTGGACAGCTACAGCAATATCCAGGCGATCAAGCTGTTTGCCGATGCCGGGGCGGAGCGGGCCTACGCCCGGGAAGCCATGGATGGCTTCATGGGAACGGTACATCGGCAGATGCGCCTGGCCACCTGGCTATCGGTGTCGTTGGCGACCCTCAATAC
The DNA here is from genome assembly GCF_030733595.1 of Halomonas sp. MMSF_3323. NCBI lineage: Bacteria > Pseudomonadati > Pseudomonadota > Gammaproteobacteria > Oceanospirillales > Halomonadaceae > Halomonas > Halomonas sp. MMSF_3323. The sequence continues at coordinate 17,664 of NZ_JASHIT010000008.1, forward strand.
CCTGCTGCTGGTGGGTATGGCGGGACTGGTCGTACTGGCCTGGTATCACCGCTGGGTGTCCCTTGGTGAAACGGCGGTGGCGATCGGTCTGGTCATGCGGGTGCGCTCCATGTCCGACTGGATCCTGTGGGAAGTCGCTGGCCTGTTCGAGAATGTCGGCACCGTTCAGGACGGTATCAACACCCTGTCGCGTATCCCCGAAGTGCAGGATCGGCCGGCGGCCCCTGCGCTGCGGGTCCAGCACGGCGAGATTCGTTTCGAGGACGTGGTCTTTGGCTACGCCCGGGGAAGCCAGGCGGGCCCCAGGGTGTTCGACGGTTTCGATCTGCACATTTCCCCGGGCGAAAAGGTGGGCATCATCGGCCGCTCCGGCGCCGGCAAGTCGACCCTGGCGTCGCTGCTGATGCGCTTTCATGATCTGCAGGCCGGGCAGATAATGATCGATGGTCAGAATATCGCCGAGGTCACCCAGGCATCGCTGCGTCGACAGATCGGTATGGTGACCCAGGATACGTCCCTGCTGCATCGATCGCTGCGCGAGAATCTGACCTACGGCTGCCGAGACTGCAGCGAAGAAAGGTTGTGGCAGGCGGTGCGCCAGGCGCATGTTCACGAGTTTATCGAGGATCTGGTCGATCCTCATGGGCGTCGGGGCCTGGATGCCCAGGTGGGAGAGCGCGGCGTGACCCTGTCCGGGGGGCAGCGCCAGCGGATCGCCATCGCTCGGGTGTTGCTCAAGGATGCGCCGATCCTGGTGCTCGACGAGGCCACCTCGGCGCTGGACTCCGAGGTGGAAGCGGCAATTCAGCAGCATCTCTATACCCTGATGGAGGGCAAGACCGTCATCGCCATCGCCCATCGTCTGTCGACCATCGCCATGCTCGATCGACTGGTAATCATCGACAAGGGGCGCATCGTCGAGATGGGTGAGCACGAATCTTTGCTGGCCCGGGATGGCCTCTATGCTTCCCTGTGGCGCCGTCAGGTCGGAGGTTTTCTGGGGGAATGATGGACCATGGTCAGCTTGGTGTGATCAAGAAACTAGGCGGTTTAATGCGCGAGTGGTGCGCAAGTACTGCGCAAGTAGCGCAGGGTTGGCTATGATCACTCGTCCATGCCCAAGACAGTCGACGGAATCTGGATGCGCACCTTCCACATGAATGCTCTAGAGGCGAAACGACGACGTGTCCGTGTCAGTTGATCCATCCCCCTTTGTGACGAATGCGTCCGACTCGGGGCGTCGTCGTGCCATTGCGCTCTATGTGACCGCCTTGATGCTGCTGGTCGCCGGCATCGTGTGGACTCTCAGGGGCCAGTATCTGGCCGAGGTGGAGCGTGTGGAGCAACGTCTCGACGCGCGAGCGGAGGTGGTCGAGGCGCTGGTGGCCGAGCCTTTTGACGTCGCGACTCACGCGCTTGCCGGGCTACTGGCTCTCGATGAAATGATCAATCCTGCCGGCAATGGACCGCCGATGGCACCCTTGCTCAGGGAGCGAACCAGGTCCCTTCCCCTGGTAGAAGACCTGGCGATCCTCTCGGACCCGACAAGCGCAGAAGCTCGCTTTTTCGAGGGTTGGTTACCCCAGGATGCGTTTCTTCGACAGTTGGCCGGATTGAGGAGGGGAGAGACCCTGGTCTCGTCTCTGCACTATTCGCCGTCTGCCGGCGAATACCGCATGACCCTGGTGCAACGGAGCACGGCAGAGACCACTCAGATGCATGTTGCCATGGCATCGATCGACCCCGGGCCCTTGGCTGAAGCGATCAAGGGGTTCGGCCTGATGCAGGGAGAAAGCATCGCCCTGGTCGACAGCGAGGCACGGCTGGTGGTCCGCGTGCCTGCGGCTGGGCTGGCGCCGGGAGAATTGGTGTCGCAGGCGGGAAGTCGATCGCTGACCGCGGACGCGCCGGATACGCTTCACTTTCGTCAGCAATCCCCGCTGGATGGTCAGGAGCGGTTGTTCGTGGCGAGGCGAGTGGCCGAACTGCCTCTGTGGCTGGTGCTGGGCTACAGTCACGAGGCGTTGCTGTCGGGCTGGAGCCAGCGCCTGTGGCCACTGGTAGTGCTGGGGGCGTTGCTGGCCCTGCTCGGATTATGGTTGCTGCGTCACGTGCTGGCGCAGGGGCGTGCCCAGCTGGCGTTGCAGGGGGAGGTGGTCGAACGGCAGCGCGCCGAACAGGCCGCCCACCGCCGTGAAGCTCGCTTGAAGGCGTTGATCGGTTCCATGCAGGACCTGGTACTGGTGCTGGATCGCGGTGGCCACTTCTCCTTTGTCCATGCCGGAGACGAAGCCTTGCTGCTGGCACCGCCGGAGGTCCTGGTCGGCAGCCACTACCGCGCCTTTCTGCCGCCGGACATCGCCAGACGTCTGGACGAGGCGCTGGCCGAGGTGGCGGCCAGCGGTGAAGTACGTCGGTTTGATTATTCTCTGACCGTAGGTGGCGGCCCCCGTGACTTCAGTGCATTGATCAGTCCGCTGCTCAGCGGTGATGGGGAGCATGACGGTGTCCTGCTGGTAGTGCGTGATGTCACCCTGGAGCGGTTGCATCAGGCCAACATGAGCATTGCCGCGGTAGCCTTCGAGACCCACCTGGGCATGATGATCACCGATGTCGATGGCCGCATTCTCAAGGTCAATCGGACCTTTACCGACATCACCGGCTATCGCGAAGACGAGGTCCAGGGGAGTCGCCCAGACATCCTGCGCTCGGGGCGACATGACGAACACTTCTATCGACAGCTATGGCAGCGGATCGGCGATACCGGTGCCTGGCAGGGCGAGATCTGGAATCGTCGCAAGAGCGGAGACATCTATCCTCAATGGCTGACCATCAGCGCGGTGCGTGACGAGCGGGGCCAGCTGCGCAACTACGTGGCGACGCTCAGCGACATCACCGAGCGCAAGGCGGCGGAGGAAGAAATTCATCAGCTTGCCTTCTTCGACCCGCTGACGGGCCTGGCCAATCGACGCCTGCTGCTCGATCGACTCGGCGAAAAACTGGAACGTTGTCAGCGGGATGGCTGTTACGGCGCACTGCTGCTCATTGATTTCGATAACTTCAAGCAGGTCAACGATACCCTCGGCCACCACGGCGGTGACGAGCTGCTCAGAGAAGCCGCCCGTCGCTTCGAGTCGGTATTGCGCGAGGAGGATACTCTGGCACGTCTCAGCGCCGATGAGTTCGTGGTGGTCCTCGAAGGCGTGGGCGTGGAACTCGAGACCGCGGTGCGCGTGGCCGATACCGTTGCTCGCAAGCTGCTGAACACGCTGGATATGCCGGTCTGGATCGAAGGACGTCCGGTGTCGCCGAATGCGCGCGTCGGTATCAGTCCGTTTCGCGACGAGGTCTCTCGCGAACGGTTGTTGCAGCAGGCCGACATGGCCTTGTTCCAGGCCAAGAGTCAGACCGCCAGCGATGTCTGCTTCTTCGACCCGGGGATGCAGCGACGGTTGCAGCAGCGTGCTCAGCTATACGAAGACCTGCTTGGCGCGCTGGCGCGCTCTGAGCTGTATCTGGTCTACCAGAAGCAGGTCGACCAGCTTGATTGTGTTACCGGGGTCGAGGCGCTGATCCGCTGGCGACACCCCGACAGGGGCCTCGTTCCGCCGTCCGAGTTCATTCCGCTGGCCGAGGAGCGCCCACTGATTCATGAACTCGGTCTCTGGGTCATCGAGCAGGCCTGCCTTACGCTGGTGGATTGGGTGCAGCAGGGTGATGACACCACCAGAACCGTGTCGGTCAACGTCAGTCCCAGGCAGTTTCAGGATCCCGGCTTCGTTGCCCGGGTCAGTGATATCCTCGCGCGCACCGGGGCGCCGGCCCGGCGTCTCAAGCTTGAGGTGACCGAGTCGCTGTTCGTGGCGGATCGCGACGGGGTCGAGCGCACCATGACGCGGCTCAAGGCACTGGGCGTGACCTTCGCGCTGGACGACTTCGGCACCGGCTACTCGTCGCTGGCCTATCTGAAGCGTCTGCCGCTGGACGAGCTGAAGATCGACCAGTCCTTCGTTCGCGACGTGCTCGACAACGCCACCAGCTCCGCCATCGTGGCAAGCACCATTGCTCTGGCGCGCAGCCTGGGGCTTGATGTGATTGCCGAGGGAGTGGAGTCAGCGGAGCAGCGGGACTGGCTTCATCGACACGGTTGCCACCGCTACCAGGGCTTTCTGTACGGACAGCCGGCGCCGCTGTCCGAGCTTGATTTTTCGACCTTGTAAGCGGCGGGCGCGGCCCGCCTGACGAACACCTGATGGAGCCTGCATGACCGCGCCTTTTTTCATCGACGCCTGGTCGTTTGGCCAGGAAGTCCGCCAGTTGCCCGAGCCAGCGCCTGGCCCGCTTCAGGCAGGCGCCTGGTACCACTTTCAGCGGGATGCCGAAGCTACCTGCGAGCGCCTCGAGCTGGCAGGAATCCCCGAATCCGCCATCGACGGCGTGCTGGCCGAGGACACCCGGCCGCGCTTCGAGACCCTGGGCGACGGCAACTTCCTGTTGATTCTGCGTGGGGTCAACCTCAACCAGGGCGAGCAGCCCGACGACATGCTCAGTATCCGCATCCTCTATTACGATGGGGTGCTGATTTCCACCCGCAAGCTGCCTTCCCGGGCCATCGCCGACATACGCCGTGAGCTCGAGCAGGGCAAGGGGCCTGACGATCTGGGAGCAGTGGTGGTGGATATCATCGAGAAGCTCCACGAGCGCATCGAGGATTTCGTCGAGCCCTTCGACGCCACCATCGCCGCCCAGGAAGAAGAGCCTGAGGCCGACAACACCGTCCTGATGTCGCTGAACAAGCGGTTGATCAAGCTGCGTCGCTTCCTCAAGCCCCAGCGCTACGCCATTGAAGCGATGATCGACAGCCTGCCACCGCTGCTTGCCGATGATCGATTCGATCTGGCCAATGCCCGCGACACCATCCAGCGAATCAACGAGTCGGTGGACTTCTATCTTGAGCATGTAGGCATGGTTCAGCAGTACCAGACCCATCAGCACACCGAAAAGGTCAACCGCAACACCTACCTGCTGTCGATCATCTCCGGCATCTTCCTGCCGATCAGCTTTCTGACTGGCCTGCTGGGCGTGAATATCGGCGGCATGCCTGGCGTCGACAATCCCATGTCCTTCGCCCTGTTCTGCACCTTCATGGTGGTGCTGGTGGCGGTGGAGCTGGTGGTGCTCAAGCGCTGGCGTTTTATCTAGGCCCCGTCAGCCACTTGAGCCAGCCGCTTGAGCCAGCCTCTTGAGCCAGACGCTTGAACCAGCCGCTTCAACGACCCTTGGCCGCCGAACGCTGGTCACACCGCGTCGACGGTTAGCCGGGAGCGGCGATGGCCCGTCGCGCCTTCAGCAGAAAGCCAAGGCCCACCAGGGCAAGTCCCGCCAACAGCCCGAACAGGGCGGTATAGCTGCCGAACAGCCCATGTAGCGCACCCAGCAGGGGTAGCCCGACAAGCACACCGCTGTAGGTCAGCACCAGGCAACCGCCGGCGGCGTCGGCCACCCGTTCGGCGGGGGCCAGACGGGTGATCTCGGCCATGAACACGCCGTTCCAGCCAAGCGCCGACAGGCTCATGAGGCACAGCACCGCGACCATTGCCCAGCGCGGCCAGTCGGCGTCCATGGTGGCGATGGCCAGGCCGCTACCGGCGCTCAGGCAGGCCAGCCCCATCAGGGTGATCAGGCGATCGTCGAGGATATCGCCGACAAGGCCCCACAGCACTCGGCCGATGATGCCGAAGACCTGGACCGCGGACATGGTGGCGCCGGCGACGACCAGGCCGACGCCCAGATCCTCGACCAGCAGCGCCACGGTGAAGGCCGAGACCGATAGCTGGATGGCTGAAAAGCAGAGACTCAAGAGGGCCAGGTAGCGCAGCGCCGGGCGCTGCCAGACCACCTGGAGCCCGGCCAAGGGGGTGGTCAGCCAAGGAGTGCGAGGGTCGCGCTCGCGGTCCCAGTGATGGCGCTGAATCTGCAATAGCAGAATACCGATGACGGCGACCAGGAACAGGCAGCCCAGAGCCGCCTGCCAGCCGATGGCCAGCGCCAGGGCGGGGGCGACAAGGCCCGCCAGCACGCCACCGAAGGGCACCCCGGTCTGCTTGAGCGAGAACACCAGGCCCTGGCGGTGACGCGGAGTCACCCGAAACAGCAAAAGCGACGCAGAGGGGTTGGTCAGGCCATAGCCGAGCCCGGCGATCAGCGAGGCCAGGGCGAAGGTGGCCAGCGACGGCAGGGTCAGCAGCGCCGCGCCGCCGCCAAGCAGCCCCAGCGCCAGCTGGCTGACGCGACAGGGGCCATAGCGTCGGGTCAGCGGCCCACCGACCAGCGAGGTCAGCATGGCGCCACCGAAGATCAGGCTGACCTGGATACCCACGGTGGCGGTGGAAACTCCCAGCGAGTCCGCCAGGGTCGGCGCGATCGCCGAGGGAAACAGCGCCACCAGCGACGAGAAGGCCAACACCAGGGTCGTTGCCAGCAGGGCGATACCGACCTGGGGAGGCGGAGAGGGTGGTGAAGAGGGAGCTGTAGAGGGCGCCGTCTGCTGGTTCATGCCCCCGCGTCTGCCCCGGCCAGGCCTTCACGCGGTACCCGGCGCAGGTGGCTTTCGGTCTTGCCGCCGGGCAGTGCCGCGATCAAGTCGGCCGCGTGCAGCAGCGCGCCAAGATCGATGTCACCTGCCATCCCGCCCCCCTGCAGGGCGTAGACCAGGTCTTCACTGGCGGTGTTGCCGGTGGCCCCCGGAGCGAAGGGACAACCGCCGAGGCCGGCGCAGGCGGCGTCGAGTGCGGTGGCACCGTGGCGGGCCGCGAACAGGGCGTTGGCCACGCCCATGCCGAAGGTGTCATGGCCGTGGAACGCCCAGGACAGGGCGGGGGATCGGTGGCGCTCGTTCAGCTCGGTGAAGTGGTCCGCCACCTGGAAGGGCGTGGCGCGACCGGTGGTGTCGCACAGGGCGACTTCCACCGGCAACTCGCCGGTGATGGCGAGCGCCTTAGTGAGCACCTCATCGACCCGGCGCCAGTCGACCCTGCCGTCGAAGGGGCAGTCGAAGCTGGTGCCAAGGTCCAGGCGCAGGGCGGTGTTGCCCTTGGCGCGCACCGCCTCGACCACACGGGCGAAGGCCTCCAACGATTCATCCACCGACTGGCGCACATTGTTGCGGTTGTGCGCCTCGGACACCGAGACCACGTAGACCAGCTCGCTGACATCGTGTTCAAGCGCAAGCTCGGCTCCCTTGAGGTTGGGAACAAGCGCGGAGAATCTCACATCGCGGCGATGGGCGAAGGCGCGGATCAGCTCGCCGGTGTCCGCCATCTGCGGAATCGCCCGGGGGCTGACGAAGGAGCCGATCTCCATGCGTCGGATGCCGGCGTCGAGCAGCGCCTGGATGACCTCGATCTTGCGCTCTGTCGGCAGCGGATCGGCGATCGACTGGAAGCCGTCGCGTGGGGCGACCTCGACCAGTTCGATCGGGGCGGGTGACGTGGTGGTCATGCGGGAGTCTCCGTCGGGTTCAAGGGTGGGTGGCATCGATGTGATCGGAGCCGTCCGGCGGCGGCAGTGGGGCGCCGCGGGAAAGGCTCGCCAGGGTGTCGATCAGAAACTGAAGGCCGAGTGCGGTGAAGCCGATCGGCAGCAGCGCGTAGGGGATGCCCATGGGGGTGCCGAGGGCGCTGGACACCCGTTCGCCGTACTCGAAGGCCTGGGCCGCCATCAGATAACCGCGCCAGGCGAGGATCGCGCAGAACGTCATCCCGGCAAGACCAGTGAACACTTCCAGCAGGCGACGCGCCTTGGCGGGAAGCTTGTCCTTGAAGAAGGTGATACGGATATGGGCGTCGAAGCGTTGGGCCTCGGCGGCGCCCATCACCGCCAGATACACCAGCAGGAAGGAGTTGATCTCCAGGCTCCAGTGGGTGGGGGCGGAGAAGGCGTAGCGCATGACAGTGTCGTAGCAGATCGACACCGTCATGAACACCAGCACCGCCATCGAGGCCAGGCGCAGGATGGCGAGTACGCCATCCCAGCCCTTGAGGGGGATCCTCTGTGCGTGCGCTTTCATGGCGACCTCAGGCCTGTCCCAGCGCGAGCTTGATGGCACGTTCGCCGAGTTCCTCACCGACCTCGCCTTTCCAGTGGTCCCATACCTTGTGGGTGGCCTCGTTGAAGGCGGCCAGATCCTCGTCGCTGGGGGCGATGATCTCGACGTTCTCCTCGCGCACCTGAGGCCAGTACTCGTTGGGATAGATATCGTCGTTGCAGTGGCTGATGAAGTTCTCGTCGTACCAGCGGGCGGCATCTTCGAGGATCGCACGGCTGTCGTCGTCGAGGCTGTCCCAGCGGTCACGCAGCATGAAGGGCGCCACCGAGAAGCCGGTGATCGGCAGCTGGTAGCACACGTCCACCTGCTCCTGCAGGCTGCGCCCGATGATGGTGGAGATATTGAACACGCCGGCGTCCACGGTACCGCGCTGCAGCGCCATGTAGGTCTCGGACGAAGGAATGCGCACCGCACCGATGTCGTAGGCCTCCAGCGCCGAGGTGGCCTCGAAGCTGACCACCCTGACCTTCTTGCCGCGAATGTCCTCGAGGCTGCGCACCGCGTTGTCCTGGGTGCTCCAGATGTATTCGGGCTCGAGGATGCCGCCGCCGGAGGTCAGCATGTAGAGGTTTTCCTTGGCCAGCTCCTCATTGATCAGGTCGAACAGCGGGCTGCCCTGACGCAGCCGCTCGGGGTGGCGGTACAGCTCGCCGACGACACCGGGCAGCCCGGTGATGCCGAGGATCGGCAGCGAGCGGGTGATGTAGGAGGTGGTGTGGAACATGAAGTCGATATTACGCGAGCGCAGCGCGGGAAGCTGTTCGTCGGCCTTGAGCAGCTGGCCCGAGTCGTAGAAATCGACCTCAAGCACGTCGCCGCCGTTGTCGCGCAGGTAGTTGACGAAGCCGGCGGAGCCGTAGGTCAGCGCCTTGTAGGACGGTGGCAGGTAGGTCACGCCGGTGAAGGTGGTGGCGGCGCGGGCATGGCGTGGCATCAGCGCCTGGGGGCCCAGCAGCGAGGCCCCTGCGGTGGCGAAGGCGGTGGTCTTGAGCAGTTGGCGGCGGGTCAGGTTCATGGGAATGTCTCCGTCTTGTCATTGTCGTTGTTGCCCCTGGCCAGCGGGGCGAGTGAATCGGGGCCCCTTCAGTGCATCAGGCTCGGTAGCCACAGGCTGATGCTGGGGAAGAACACGAACAGCATCAGCACCAGGAACTGCACCGCCACGAAGGGCAGCGCGCTCTTGATGATCTCCTCCACCGACAGCTCCGGGCAGACCCCCCTGAGCGCGTAGAGGTTTAGCCCTACCGGCGGGGTGATCACCGCGATCTCCAGGTTCAGCACCATGACGATGCCGAACCACAGGGGGTCATAGCCCATGGCCTGGATCAGCGGCAGCAGCACCGGCGTGGTGACCACGATCAGCGAGACCGCATCGACGATCATGCCGAGCAGGATCAGCAGCAGCATGACCGCCAGCAGGATCGCCCAGTCCGGCAGGCCCGAGGCGGTCAGCGATTCGGTCAGCAGCTGCGGCACCCGCACCATGTTGAGGTAGTCGCCGAAGATCTTGGCGCAGCCGATGATCAGCAGGATGGCGCCGCTGACTCGTGCGGTGCTGGCCAGGATGCGGCCGAAGGAGGCAAGCGTCAGGCAGCGGAAGATCAGCGCGGCGATCACGAAGGCGCCAAAGGCGCCGATGCCGGCGGCCTCGCTGGGGGTGGCCAGTCCAGAATAGATAGAGCCAAGCACCACCAGCACCAGCAGGGCGGCGTGCCAGATGTGGGCAAGGCTGGCGAAGCGCTCGCGCCAGCTGAAGCGTTGCTCGACGCTGGGCGCTTCCTCGGGCTTCAGACTCACCCGGATAAAGATGTAGAGCGACAGCGCCAGGGCCAGTACCACCCCGGGGACGATACCGCCGATGAACAGGTCGGCCACCGATACGCTGGCCACGGCGCCATAGATGATGAAGGGCACACTGGGCGGGATCAGCATCGCCAGGGCGCCGGCGCTGACCACCGCACCGGCGGCCAGCGAGCGGCTGTAGCCGCGCTCGAGCATCTGCGGTACGGCGATCGAACCGACCGCGGCGACGCCGGCCAGGCTCACCCCGGACACCGCGCCGAACACCGCCGAGGCACCCACCGAGGAGATCGCCAGGCTACCCCTGAGCCAGTGCAGCCACCTCACCGCCGCCTGGAACAGGTTGCTGCCCACCGGCGTAGCACCGAGCAGGTTGCCCATCAATATGAACAGCGGCAGGGCAATCAATTCGAAGGCATTGAGCTGGCCAAACAGCGACGACGGCGCGAAGAAGAACGCCATGGAGCCCCGGGCCATGTACAGGCCGGCGAGCCCGGCCAGCCCCAGGGACAGAAAGATCGGCAGGCCGACGGCGATCAATACGATCAGCAGCGCCAGGACGAGTAGGGGTTCCATGCAAGAGCCTCTAGGTTGTTGTTGTCGGCAGAGTGGTCGCTGGTTGGCGGTGCTAGATCACGCTGTCCTTGCGCAGGGCATCGATGCTGTTCTGGTCGAGTTCCAGCCAGTCGCCGAGCACCGCCTCGGTGTGTTCGCCCAGGGCCGGACCGACCTGGCGTACCTTGCCAGGCGTCTGCGACAGCCGCGGAAAGACGTTCTGCATCGGCAGCGGCTTGCCGTGGCGGTCCGGCACCTCGACGATGGAGCCGCGCTCCTTGATGTGTTCGTCTTCGAGCATGTCCTTGGCGGTGTACACCAGGCCCGCCGGGACACCGGCGTCGGCCAGCAGGTCGACGATATGCTGGGCATCGTGGTGGGCGGTCCAGGCGGCGATCAGCTCGTCGATGGCCTGCTGGTTCTCGCCTCGCGCGCGATGGTCGGCATAGTCCGGATGATCGGCCAGGGTGGGCTGACCCATGGCCTCGCACAGCCGGCGGAAGACGGTGTCCTGATTGGCGCCGATGATGACGTCCCGGCCGTCCCTGGCGGGATAGGCGTTGGACGGCGCGATCTTGGGCAGGAAGCTGCCTGCGCGCTCACGGATCTTGCCGGCCCGGGCGTAGTCGGGGATCAGGCTCTCCATCATCGCCATCACCGCCTCGAAGATGGCACTGTCCACCACCTGGCCACGCCCGGTCTTCTCGCGCTGGTGCAGCGCCAGCAACGCGCCCATGGCGCCCTGGACCCCGGCCAGGGTGTCGCCCAGCGAAATCCCCACCCTGACCGGGGGGCGGTCTGGGTAGCCGCTGATGTAGCGCAGCCCGCCCATGGCTTCGCACACCGCCGCGAAACCGGCACGCGACGCGTAGGGACCGTCCTGGCCGAAGCCGGTGACCCGCACCATGATCAGCCCCGGGTTGTCGGCCGACAGGCTCTGGTAGTCCAGGCCCCAGCGCTCCATGGTGCCGGGGCGGAAGTTTTCGATCAGCACATCGGCCTTGGCCGCCAGTCGCCGCAGCAGGTCCTGGCCCTCGGGCTTGCGCAGATCGAGGGTCAGCGACTGCTTGTTGCGGGCGATCACGTTCCACCACAGCGGTTCGCCGCTCTCGTCGGTCTGGCCCCATTGGCGCATGGCGTCGCCCTTGCCCGGTGGCTCGATCTTGACCACCTGGGCGCCGAAGTCGGCCAGTACCTGGCCGCAGGTGGGCCCGGCGATAAGCTGGCCGAGTTCGAGCACCTTGAGGTCGTCCAGCGGGAGTGAGGCGATAAGCTCGTTCATGTTGGAGGTCCGTGGTCAGAGGTCGAGGGTGGAAGATGAAGGGTGAAACGCAAAAAGGGCCGCGTCGGGAGGATCACGGGGGCGATGAGGTCGCGGTCGAGGTGTCGACGGTCACGTGCAGTACCCGCGCGGCCAGCAGATGGGCGCGCATCACGTTCTCCGCCCAGGCGGCGTTGCCGGCGCCGATGGCGATCAGCATCTCGCGGTGGTGCTGCATGCTGCGCTTGAGCGCCGAGCGGTCGTAGCTGGCGAAATTACGTCGGATGATCGAGGTACGCACCACGCTCTCGAGGATCTGGGCCAGACGCTGGTTGTCGCTGGCCTGGATCAACAGGCGGTGAAACTCGTGGTTGAGCGAGGCCAGCTCGCTGTGGCCCGCACCATCGAGGGGGCTCTCGGTCAGGGCCTCCATGCGCGAGGCCAGGTCATCCAGATGGGCGAGGGTGTCAGCGTCGATGTGTCGGCAGGCGAGTCCGACCGCCATGGGTTCGAGTACCAGGCGCAGTTCGAACACTTCACGAGCGTCCTTTTCGGTCCACTCGGCCACCCTGGCGCCCTGATGGGGAATGGCCTCGAGCCAGCCCTCGGAGACCAGCTCCCGCAGCGCCTCGCGGACCGGGGTACGGCTGACCTCGAGCTCCCGGGCAACCGCCGCCTCACGCACGAATTCGAGCGGTCGATAGACGCCGTCGAGGATGCGTTGCTTGATGGCTTCATGGACCTGGGCGGTGGCCGTGCGGGCACCGCTGGCTTCGAGCGGGGTGGTCGGAGTCACGAGGAAATCTCTTACATTGCATACAATCGTAAGAGTAGAGGGCTTTATGGATGGGCGAAGTTAGACTTTTGGTCGAAATTGCATGCAGCGGCCGGTGATTCCCCGGTGGTGGACCAGTCCTAGGCGCTGTCCGAAAAGTCGACGAGCGAAGGTTAGACAAGGCAAAAATCGGTGAGAAAGCGCAGTTTACGGGGTGTAAATGAGCATTTTGATCCGATTTTTAACGCCGTATTACCGAGCGCAGGCACTTTTCAGACAAGCCCTAGCCCACCGCGTCGTTGGCCGCGAATACGCTGTCGGCCAGGTAACGTTCGTCGAACTGGCCGGCATCGGCCAGGGCGGCCGGATCAGGCAGCAGCAGACGATGACGGTTTCGGTGCAGCAGGCCCTCCTCGTCGAGTGCGCTGAAGGTGCGACTGACGTGCACAGGACTCAGCCCCAGCACGTCGGCCAGCATTTCCTGGGACAGTGGCAGACGGATGCTGTGGTCTTCCTGGCGGCCGGCGGTCTTGGCCAGGCGCTCGTACATTTCCATGATGAAGTGAGCCAGCTTCTGTCTGGCGCTGCGTCGCGACAGATTGACCAGGCGCTCGGTCAGCAGCACCTGCTGGCGGCTGGCCATGGCGAAGAGGATCGAGGTCAGGGTGGTCGACTGTTGAAAGATGTCGGTCAGACGGGCGTGGGGGAAGCGGCAGATGGTGCCGTCCTCGATCATCTGGACGCCGGTAAGACGCTGATGAAAGGCGTATTCGCGTAGCCCGATCACGTCGCCAGGGAGGTAGACCTCCAGGATCTGGCGCGCGCCGTCTTCCAGCTGCCGGTAGGAGAAGGCCCAGCCCTGGCTCAGGGTGAAGAAGTCCTGGGCAGGATCGCGTTCCTCCCAAAGGCTATCGCCGGCCTTGACCTCCAGCGGTGACTTCTCGAGCGCGCCCAGCAGCTGGCGATCGCCATCGCTGAGCGGGTGATAGTGGCGAAAATGCTTGACGATGCAGCTGTCCCGGTTCGACACGGCAAGGCTCCTTGCACGACAGGCTCGATGGAGAATGCGTATTAGGGGTTTACGTTAACTCAGGTTATGTCGGCGCGGTAGATACAGGCCCAGGATGGGGGTCCATCGCCGAGGTCGGTCAAGGCACAGCGTCTCCGGTCACGGCGATCCATTCTGGAATCGTTACGGAGGCGGAGTCATGACTTACGCACCCAACCAACTGTCGATCCGTTCGGATGATGGCTATCCCACACGCCTCGACGCGCCAATGGGCAATATCGCCCGCCATTGCCCGGTCGTCCATGCGACGCCCGAGCAGCGCCAGGCCGGGCCGCTCGACGAGCAGGAGCTGGCCGCATTCGAAGAACGTGGCTTTCTCTGGTTCGACAGCTTCTTCGAGGCCGACGACATTGAGCCCTTCTTCGATGAGCTAAGCGCCATGGAGCGCGATCCCGAGCTGACCGGCAGCGACAAGGTCATCACCGATCCTGTCTCTGGCGCCATTCGTTCGGTGTTCGGCATGCACGAATTGTCCGAGCGCTTCGATCGCCTGACCCGCTCGCCGCGGCTTCTGAAGATCGTCGAGCAGCTGCTCGGGGGCGGTGTCTACGTGCACCAGTCGCGGATCAACGACAAGGCCGGCTTCCAGGGCAGTGGCTTCGACTGGCACTCGGACTTCGAGACCTGGCACGCAGAAGACGGCATGCCCGGCATGCGCGCGCTGAGTGTCTCGCTGATGCTCACCGACAACGGCGAGTTCAACGGACCGCTGATGCTGGTGCCGGGGTCCCATCGCCAGTTTGTCCCCACCGTGGGACGCACCCCGGACCAGAACTGGGAGACCTCGCTCAAGGCGCAGCACATCGGTGTACCGACCCGGGAGCAGCTGGGGCCGATCATCGAACAGCAGGGCATCGAGGCACCCAAGGGGCCGGCCGGGTCGATTCTGCTGTTCGACTGCAACGCGCTGCATGCGTCCAACAGCAACCTGTCACCGTGGCCGCGCTCCAACCTGTTCTTCGTCTACAACAGCGTCGACAACCGCCTGGTCACTCCCTTCGGCGCCAAGTCCCCACGGCCCGAGCACCTGGCGGCGCGCGAGCGCACGCCAGCACTGGGATGATCAGGCGCCAGCCAATGTCGGTAGATGGCTTCGCCCTTGGGCGTGGCCGCTCCCCATCAAGAGAAAAGAGCCATCAAGAGGAAGCCCCCATGCACATTGGCGACACCCTGCTGATTGCCCGTGATCTGGTCATGGTAGCCGAGGACCAGTTGTCCTCGGGTAACACCGCCGAGATCATCGATACCTCGGCCCTGGTCGACGGTGACGGTGACGACATACGTCTGCCGCGCTATCGGGTACTGATCGACGAGGTGGGGGAGCGGGACTGCTCCTGCACCATTCTCGAACGCCTCGAATAGTCGGGTGCTGGCGCCTGGTCTGATTGTCTCATTGGCATCGGCATCGGCATCTGTATCGGCTGCGAGTGCCAAAGCCACACGGGGTGACGGCCGGGCCATGCGTCTGTTAAGGATGGAGCACATTCTCGGACGTGGAGGCACGATGACGATTCAGCTCAAGCGGGCCTACGATAAGCCCGCCGACAATGACGGCTATCGGGTGCTGGTGGACAGGCTCTGGCCGCGGGGGATCGCCAAGGACGAGGCGCGTATCGATGAATGGATCAAGGAGGCCGCCCCCAGTGATGACCTGCGCAAGGCCTTTCACAGCGAAGCACTGGGCTGGGGCGAGTTTTGTCAGCGCTATCTGGCTGAGCTGAAGGCGCAGCGGGAAACGCTCAGACCCCTGGCCGAGCGCAGCCAGCAGCACATGGTCACCCTGGTGTTTTCCTCGAAGGATGAGACCCACAACAACGCAGTGGTGCTCAAGGACTATCTGGCCATGCTGACCGGGTGACATTCGGGCGGACCACCGGGCATCACGGCCTCGAACTGATCTTGCCCAGTAGCGCTGCTGCGGGTTTTAGCTGCACCAGTTTCCAAGTCCATGCAGCGCTTGATGACGGCTGCCTACGCTTCACGTCGCAGCCAGTGACGAGGACTTCGGTATGGTAGCGGTCGAGCGAAGCACGGAAGGAAACGTCCGGTGCTGTCCCGGTACTGAGCGCAAAACTGCGCTGAGTCCGCATCAAGCTGATCAAACATGTTGGGGATGTCCCGCATCACATCGTTGTGTCGCTTCCCCGTCAGCTCTGCAATCTCTCGGCTGGACATGCTGAGGTTTGTTTAAAAGTTTACTGCTGCGTTTAAATACTATTCCTTTTTCGATTCTAAGGCCATTTTTGCGCAGCATGCAGCACCCGCAAGATGGTAATCAATGCTTCAGACTCTCGGTAAACAACGATGTAGTTATCTGTGACAACCATCTCGCGTGTTCCAGGCTCCCTACCTGGTTTATACAGCTTTGGATGGTCAGGGAGACGATCTACCTTGTCCTTTATATGATGGAAGAGTTTTAGAGCCGCATCAGGGTTGTCTTCAGAAATGTATTCAACAATCCCTGATGCGTCTTCAAGCGCCAAGATTGACCACTCAATCTTCACCATTGCGCTTGCTCTCTATAATGGCCTGGATATGGCGCATTGCATCATCGTGTGGGATGCCCTGGCGTGTATCAGCCAGCGCCTCCTGTACCTTCATGCGAAACCAAGCATCATGCGCCTGGGGGTCACTGGTGAGTCCCGCTGGCAGCCCTCCTTCGGCGCTAACCCGTGTCAGGAGAATCCGTACAGCCTCCGACACCGTAAGACCCATTTTCGCAAGAGTTTCAGTGGCTTCTGCCTTCAGATCTTCGTCCACTCGGACATGCAGCATCGTTGTGCGGGCCATCGCCGTTGCCTCCTGGATATGGATCTTTGAGTTTGTATCTCAATTGAGATGCAGTCAAGCTCAACCCTCCCCGAAGCCAGCACTCATACAGCGCTTGCTCTTGATACCCTTCTGCGATACCTCGTCCAGCAAGCCGCTCATCAGTCTTCATGACGAGACTCCAACAGTTCAGCGATCTCCAGGCTGGACATGGTGAGGTTTGTTTTAGCGTGTTAGCGGGCAGGGCGAAAGCACGGGCGGGTGTGGTGCATTCTGAGTGCGGCTAAGCTTGAACGCCCCTTATCGACAAGATGCAAGTGTGATATGTGATCAATTAGGGTATGAGACTACAGCTTCTGACCACTCTTCCTATCAATACTTTCGGCGTCCCATCCTTGGCATAGTTTCATCGCCAGATTTTTGTCTTGTTCTTCTAGTCTCTTGTTTTTCTCTTCCTGCTTCATTTTCTCCAATCGCTTCTTAAGCTTATTCGCACAATAAAATCCAAGGCCCATGATAGTAGAAAAACCCATGGTCAATACGAAGAGTGGAAACATTTGTGAGTGGACGATCTCGAGCATGTAGGATACCTTGTTATAATAAATCACCAAGAAGATGATAACCCATCCCGTTGTAAATCAAACACCTTCCTTCCTCGTTTCCACCTAGAAGTCTTGTTCGTCAACGTTCTTCTGTGCTACATAGGCTTGTTTTGAGCGTGGATTACATGTTGGCTTTATTCCGCATGTTTCAAGCAGGGTGAGGGTGATGCTCGCCCTAGTTCATTCATGCATAACGCACGTACTCACGATTTTCTGTGATCAATAGAGTATACCTGAGAGAGCACGTGCTAGAGAGGCCCGGATTCGTATTCATAAAGACTGATTTACAACTCAGGTTTGAATCTTCGTGACTATCTGATTTACATGAAAAGCCATGATGACGCCGTGATCGAGATGTTGTGCGAGGATCCCGACATGGCGGTTGATTACTTGCGCACGGCCTTCGATGAGCTGGATCAGGAAGGCGGAGAGACTGCCTTCCTGATGGCGCTCCGCCATGTGGTGGAAGCACGAGGCGGCATGACGGTTGTGGCCGAGCGTGCCGCAGTGTCACGCGAGAGCTTGTACCGGGCGCTTTCGCCGAAGGGAAACCCGACCTATGAGCACCATGACTGCGGTAATCAAGGCAACCGGCATCCATTTTCATGAACTGACGGGTCAGGCTCCTGAAGTTGCCAACAAGCGATAGCGGGTTCGTTCAACGTCAAGTGCCGTTCCCTCGGGCCTGCTACCGCCTTTTCGATCTCACCTGGTCTGTCACAATCGCGTCCGGTGGAGTTGTCGCTGCCCTGACCGCCCCCCCTGTGCGCTAGTCCCGGGGCTCCCTTAGACGCGTCAGGCCTTCCTGGGCGCTGGAGGCCACCAGTTCGCCTTTTCGATTGTAGATGCTGCCACGAGCCAGGCCTCTGGCGCCGCCGGCCCAGGGGCTGTCCATGTCGTACAGCAGCCAGTCGTTGACGGCCACGTCCTGGTGAAACCACAGCGAGTGGTCGAGGCTGGCGATCTGCAGCTTGGGGTCGCCGAAACGGATGCCATGGGGCACCAGGGCGGTGGTCAGCAGGTTGAAATCCGAGCTGTAGGCGAGCAGGTAGCGATGCAGAGCGGGGTCATCGGGCAGCTCGCCATTGAGCCGGAACCACAACCGCTTGCGCGCGGGCGCGCCGTCCTCGGCGGTGTCTTCCACATGGCGAAATTCGATCGGGTGGCCGGGGAAGCGCAGGATCTCGTCGCTGTCGCCGGGCTCTGTTGCTTCGAGGGCGGGCATGCTGGCCTGGTGGCTCAGGCTGTGTTCCTGGCCATGGAAGGAAGCGCTGCAGAAGAAGATCGGACGGCCCTTCTGGATCGCGGTGATGCGGCGGGTGGTGAAGCTGCCACCGTCACGAACGCGGTCGACCTGATAGACCACCGGCATGGCGGCGTCGCCGGGACGCAGGAAGTAGCCGTGCAGCGAGTGCACCTGACGCTCCGCCGCGACGGTCTGGGTGGCCGCCGACAGCGCCTGGCCCAGTACCTGGCCGCCGAACAGCTGGGGAAGCCCCAGGTCCTGGCTGCGTCCACGAAACAGGTTCTCTTCCAGCATTTCCAGGCCCAGCAGGTCTACCAGACCCTTCAAGGCGTCCGACATTCGCGTATCCTCCTTGCGCCGGGGTAGCCCGGCTAGTCGATGGCGGTGACACGGTGGCGATTGCCGTGCCCGCGACAATGGTTCAGCATTTGCCTGGGCTCAGTGTACGGGAGTGCAACACCTTGCGCAGTGACGAATTTTACATGCATCGAGCGCTGGAACTGGCGGAGCGGGCGGCCCAGGCAGGAGAGGTGCCGGTCGGTGCGGTGGTGGTGGACGCGGCCGGAGAGATCATCGGTCGCGGCGCCAACGGCCCCGTGGCGAGCCATGATCCCAGCGCCCATGCCGAGGTTCAGGCGCTCAGGGACGCCGGGGTGAGCCTGTCGAACTATCGGCTCGAGGGCTGCACGCTGTACGTGACGCTGGAACCCTGCATGATGTGCTCCGGGGCCATCATCCACGCCAGGATCCGGCGTCTGGTCTACGGTGCCGCGGAGCCTCGTTCCGGCATGGTCGAGTCCCGAGCCAACCTGTTCGCCCAGCCCTGGCACTTCCACCAGGTGGAGGTCGAAGGTGGGGTGCTGGCGAGCCGAGCCTCTCGCCTGCTCAAGACGTTTTTTGCCGAGCGCCGATGAGCCTTTGCCGCAGCGCAAAGCACTGAGGCAACGTCGGCGGTGCCGACGGGTTGCTCAAGACTCCCGTTACAGGTTTCGAGCCTTGCTCAGGTGGTGAAGGGCGGTGTGTCCAGGTCCGATGCGCCGTCGACGGTATCCACGAAAAGCTCGACCCGGTCGCGTCCCTGGTGCTTCGCTGTATAGAGCGCCTGGTCCGCCTGCTGTATCAGGCGTGCCAGATCTAGCGGTGCCTGGTCCTGGCATGCCACCCCCAGGCTGATGGTCAGTGGCGTGCCGTCGTGATGAGCCAGCGGTGCCTGTCGGACGGCACGCCGCAGACGCTCGGCCACAGCGCTGGCTTCGGCTAGCCGTCCTTCGGGAATGATCACCAGAAACTCTTCCCCGCCGTAGCGCCCCAGCAGGCCGTCATCCCCCAGGGTCTCCTGTGCAAGTCGACCTACCGCCTTGAGCACTCTGTCGCCTTCGGCATGGCCGAGGCAGTCGTTGATGCGCTTGAAGTGGTCGATGTCGACAAGAATAACGCTAAGGGGCAAGCGCGCCCGCCAGGTCTGGGCGGTGGCCTGAAGGTGACGTCGGTTCGGCAGACCGGTGAGTTCGTCGTGGTCGGCGAGCCAGCTGAGTTGCTGCTGCAGGCGATGGCGAGTGCGGACCTCGCGGCGAAGGTCTCCGTTGGAGCGTGCAAGCGCACGATGCTGGGAGGCCATCTGGTGCTGGCTGAACAATGTCAGATAGAGGAACTGGCTGAACAGCAGACCCAGCATCAGGGTGACAGCCGGAAGACGGCTGCGCAGGCGCGTCAGCAATCGGGTATCGGGGCGCAAGGTCAGCTCGAGCGGTAGATAGGCTGTGTCGACTGTCACCGCCTTATTGTCGGGTCGATGCAGGGGAATGGCGTCGAGGGGAACAGATACTGTCCACGGGGCCGGATGCCCCTCCATGGGCCATTCCTTGATCAGACGGTTGTGGTAGGTAAGTCGGACCTGCAGGCTCCCCGCCCCCGAGGGGGGATGCGTATACATATTCTCGGCCATGGCTGATAGTGACAAGGTCGCTGCCAAGTGCCCGAGCGGCTTTCCACCGGGACGGCGAATCGGTAGCGAGAGCGTGATCTTCATCGTCGGTGCAGGAGCGTCGATGGCGAGGGTAGTGATCTGGGCCGCCGGGGGGAGCACCGCGGCAGGTTGAGGCATATCAGTGGACCTGGGGACGACTGTGGTCGCGGGGCTTCGCACATTGCCGCCGGTCACTTCGACGTAGCGCAGCGTCGCAAGGTAGGGAAAGTGGTCGCGAAGAGGTCGCGTCAGGTGCTGCCAGCGTTCGGTAGAGGGCGGGAGCGGCGATTGTTCGAGGAAAACCTGCAAATGTTGCAGGGAGTGTCGAAAGTCATTGAATTCGCCAGCCAGGCGTTCCTCCATGGCACGGCCTTCGCGCTGTCCTAGATATTGCAGTTCGCCATCGGCCTGAATCTCCAGGTACTGCCAAAGTGCCAGGGTCATCACGACCAGAAGTGTCGAAGGCCAAAGCCCACGCCTGAGGCTGTCGCGGGTGGGACGCCAGCCGCTTACCACGCCCACCCACTGGCCGGCCAGCAACAGGCCGAGGACGGCGGTGACGGTGAGCGAGTGGGCGTGCAGCAGTGCCGCTGAAGGCAGCCAGTGATGCAGTGGTGTCTGGTCCAGCAGCAACAGCAGCAAGCAGGACATGTGGAGCAAGGGGACGCCCAGGCTCGAGCGCGTGCGCGCCAGTATCCCCAGGGTCAGCAGCGTCAGCACGACCAGTTCGACCAGCGGCGGGCGCCAGTCCAGCAGCGTCGAAGGTGTTGTCAGCCAACGGAAGGGTTCGGACAGGCGCTCCAGTGACAGCCAGTCTTCCGGTGCACAGGTGCCGAATAGCAGAGTGACCAGGCACAGACACAGTGGCCATAGCACCAGGGCACTGGTGAAGACCCCCTTGCGTGTCCATCGCCATTGACCGATGGCGACGATAAGGGCCAGCGCCAGGGTCGTCTGATTCGCCGGCAGAGAGGCTACCCGAGTATCGAGCACGGTGAGGGAGGCGACTGCCAGCACCAGGGCGAGCAGGGTCAGCCCTTGGCTCAATAGCCGGTAGTGACGAACAACGGGTGTCGAGGTGTACCACATTCAGGCGTTCCAACCCTGGCGGCTCGCGGCCTGACTGGCCGCGCTACGACCAGCTTACCCAGGCGCTGATCGAGACTCAGGAAGAAGTGCGCCGCCTCGCGCCAGTGGGGTTGACCTGAGTCAGGAGTGCAACAGACCGTTGGGCTCTGTGGCCTCGCTGGGCTCAGCAGCGGGCTTCGCCTCGGCGATCTCCACCCGATTGCGGCCCAGCCGCTTGGCACGATACAGCGCCATATCCGCTCGATGCAGCAAGTCCCTCGGCACAACGGGGCCGTCGGTCTGGGTGATCAGGCCGATACATACCGTCATGGGACTGCCGTCTTCGTGTTGTACGCCGCAGGCCTGCACCTCTCGCCTCAGGTGTTCTGCCCAGGCATGTACCCAGGCGATATCGCCCTGTGGCAGATAGACCACGAATTCCTCGCCGCCGTAGCGGGCCAGCACGCCACCCTGTGGAAGCAGTTTCTGCGCGCAGGCGGCGAAGCGCTTGAGCGCCTGGTCTCCGGCTTGATGGCCTTGTTGGTCGTTGATGCGCTTGAAATGGTCGAGGTCACATAACAGCAGACTGAGAGGGCTCTGTCCGGCGTCCGTCGGCAGGCTGGCGAGAAAGGTGCGTCGATTGGCCAGGCCCGTGAGGTCGTCGTGTCCTGCCAGCCATTCGATGTTTTTCTGCAGGCGCGAACGACGCCGCATTTCTCGGCGTAGTTCGAGATTGGTATCGGCAATCTGGCGGTGCTGCTGGCGCTGCCGATGGCGGCTGAACAACAGCAGGTAGAGCAGCAGAGCCATGATCAGGCCGGTGCACAGCGTTGAACTCGGATAGTGCAGCTTCAGGTGCTCCAGCAAACGGCGGTTGGGGCTGAGCTCCAGGTGCAGGGTATGGGACAGCAGACGAACGTCGCTGACGAGCCTCCAGGGCGAATTCGACGCTGACGTCGGTACCCGCCATAGGGTGCTGTCGCCGTCTTTCAATGTCAGCGTCATGGCGTCCGGTATATCGGCGAGCGCGGGCAGGAGATTGGAAGCTAAGGCGTCGAGGCTGAAGACCATGGCGACCGAACCCAGCAGCCGCCCACCATCAACCGTGTGGATCGGCAGAAAGTGGATGATGCCCCAGCCCCCATCGGGCAGTGGCAGGATATCCGATGACACCGCGTCGCGCTGGTGAAAGCTCTGCTGCAGCACTTCCATCAGTGGCTGGTCGAGGGCTCCATCCAGCAAGCGCATGCCCGGGTAGGCCTGGTGCCAGTTGTCGTCGGGATAGAGGTGCTGGACCCGTCCGGAGGGATCGATCAGGGCCAGCAGGGGCAGTTCCGGGAAGTCGTTCATAAAGCTCTGGGCTTCGTGGCGCCACATCGATGCCGAGGGCAGGCGTTGATCGATCTCCCAGACCAGATGGAAGCGATGCATGGCTCGAAGGGTGTCGTCGATGCGGTCTGTCATCGTTGCCGACAGGCGATCGGTCTCCCGCTGGGCACGTTCGAATAGCTGTCGATTGGCCTCGCTGTCCTGCTGGCACCACAGCAGAACCGTTGCCGTGGCAATCAGAAGACCGGGGCCCAGGGCGCGCAACAGGCTCGCCTGGTTATGGCGCCAGCCGGTCACCACCGCCAGGAACTGGGTCAGCAATAGCAGCCCGCTGCCCGCCAGCGCCCAGGGACCTGCGGGTGGCGCCAGCGGCGGCAGTGTCTCGGGCGCCGCCACCTGGTAGGCCAGACTCCCCCACAGGAGGACGGCGATGGCGTGGAGCAAGGGGGTGCCCAGGCTGGCACGGGTGCGCAGGGCAAGACTCAAGGCCAGGCACGCCAGCAGCAGGCTGTCGGCCAACCCCGGCCACTGCCAGGAAAGGCGTGGGTGGCCAGTATCGAGCGGCGCCGGTGGATCGAAAGTCGCCAGAGACAGCCAGCCCTGGGGCAGGATATCGCCGGCCACGCCGATCAGCAGAGCGGCCAACACCGCCACCACCAGCGTCAGACTCAAGCCCAGCCGCTGGCGGTACCAGGCCAGTTGAGCAAGACCGATCAAGCCGCCCAGTACCAGGGTGGGCAAGGTGGTCGAGGCGGTATAGCCGGCGAGGCTGGCGCAGAGCCCCGCAATGTACAGTGCCAGGGACAACAGCGTCAGCGGGATTCTGAGACGTAGCATGTACCCACTTTCCAGGCGAGGAGCTGGCGGTTGTTGGACGTTGTGGTCAGCGAAATATCTCGCCGAACCGATCAGCGAGAAGAATAGACGTTCGGGGGATTGTGCTGGAAAATGCGGCCAAGTGGGCGCGGAACCATGCCTTTCCTGATGTAGATCAAGGACATCGAGGGGGCGGGTGGGTGTCTGGTTGGCGCCTGGTGTTGAGGCCGCGTGCCAGATCCGCGCAAGGCCGCGCTCAGGCAGGTGATCCACAAACCTCGATACGATTGCGCCCCTGCCGCTTGGCCCGATAAAGCGCCAGATCCGCGCGGTGGAGCAGGTCTTCGGCGATCAGGTCGCCGGCGCCGTGGCTGGCGATGCCGATGCTTACCGTCATGGGGCGCCCATCGGCATGCTCAACGCCGCAGTTCATCACGCTCTGGCGCAGGGATTCGGCGATCTCGACGGCCTCGTCCGCGGCCACCCCGGTCAGCAGGGCCACGAATTCCTCGCCGCCGTAACGGGCCAGCACCACCCCTTCGGGCATCGCCAGGCGTCCCACTCGGGCGAAGCGACGAAGCGCCTCGTCCCCCGCCTGGTGGCCGAGCTGGTCATTGATGCTCTTGAAGTGATCGATGTCACACAGAAGAACGCTCAGCGGGCGGCACTCCTGCTGTTCTCGCAACGTCGACATGAACAGGCGGCGATTGGGCAGCAGCGTCAGCTCGTCGTGGCCGGCAAGCCACTCCACCTCACGCTGCAGTTCGGTACGATGGCGGACCTCTCGGCGCAGCTCCTCGTTGGAGCGGTACATCGACGAGTGTTGTACCGACATGCGGTGGTGGCCGAATACCACCATGTACAGCAGGTAAGCCAGCAGCAGCCCGATGCTGAGACTGGCCACCGGCTGGCGCGAACGCAGACCCAGCAAGTAGCCGGTGGAGGCGTTCAAGGCGACGGTCAGCTCTTGTTCGTCAAGGGCAAGCAGGCTAAGCGTGGTCCATGGGCCTGGCGACTCGCTGGTCGGCCAGTCGCGGATGGTGTCACCGTCCACGGCAAAGCGCATGCGGATATGCTCACGGTCCAGCAGGGTCTCGGCGTAGAGCTTGTCGGCCAGCACCGGGAGGCTGAGCACCATGGCCGCAGCGCCGGTGACGCGCTGCTGGTCGGGGGAGGTGATCGGCAGGTAGTAGATCATGCCGGGCATCCCCTGCAGCAGTGGCACGACGCCGGTGTGGCCCTCCTGGTTGTCGGAAAGTGCCTTCGCCAGTGCGTCGACGTAGGGGCGGTCCACGTCTAGTGCATTGATGCCGATGATCGCCCGGTTGCTGTCATCGCGTGGGTGGACAAGGCGGATGGTACCGTCGGCTTCGATATAGGCGATGTTGAGAAAGTAGCTGAAGTCCTGGTGGTAAAAGGCGGCCTGGCGCTCCCACTCTTCGGCGCTGGGGGCCTCTTCCAGCAGGCTCCAGAAGCTGGCGAAACGTCTCACTGCCTCCAGGTGGGCCGTTATCTCGGCGCCAAGCTGAGTCGCCAGACGATCCGATTCGCCCTGCAGCTCGTCTTGAAGCTGCTGGTCCACGTACACACGTTGCTGGTTCCAGACGAACAGACTGACCAGCACCAGGGCGAGCGAGGGAATCAGGCTGCGCAGGATGCTGATCCGGGTGTGGCGCCACCCCGAGACCACGCCGACGAACTGGGCGACCAGCAACAGCGCCAGCAACAGCATGCTGGCGGGGGTGCCTGCCAGGTTCTGCGGCGAGCGGATCTCGTCGGTGATCACCAGCAGCGCTTCGGTGACCAGTAACAGCGCCGCCAGCGCCTGCAGCAGCGGGGCGGCCAGGCTCGCCCGGGTGCGTCCCAGCAGCCCGCCAGTCAGCGCCAGCAGGATGAGCAGCTCCATCAAGGGCGGTCGAAGATCGTCGAGGCCCTGGACCCCGGGTAGCCACGATGCCCATTGGTCGAGCGTGACGTAAGAGATCAGGGCTTCGGGCAGCAGGTAGCTGGCCAGGCCCAGCAGCAGGATCGCCAGCACCGGCAACAGACACACGACCGACATCCTCACCCCACGCCAGTACCACATCGCCTGGCCGATGCCGGTCAGCAGCAGCAGGGTCCAGCTGGCGCTGTGGCTCTGATCCTGGATCATCGAGGGGTCGACGATCAGTCCCGCCGTGGCCAGCAGGATGACCAGCAGCGTCATGGACAGGGCAATTCGAGACATGAAGGCAAGGTGTCCTAGGGCATGGGGGGCACGAGTTCGAAGATCTCGGCGTCGGCTTGATCGGGCAGGCGGGCATTCAGCTGGTGGAACTGCTGCTGGCTGCGATCGACGTAGTCGAGGATCTCGAGATAGCGGCGAATATTCTGCACATAGATGACCGGTTCGCCACCCCTTGCGTAGCCGTGGCGTGTCTTGCTGTGCCACTGGCTTTCCTGCAACAGGGGCAGCGCCTCACGCACATCACGCCACAGATCCGGGTTGCCACCCCGCATGCGGGCGATATCACGGGCGTCATACAGATGGCCGAGGCCCACGTTGTAGGCCGCGAGTGCCATGTAGAGGCGGTCCTCCCCGGTGATCGACTCGGGCAATCGCTGTTCGACGCTGCGCAGATAGCGTGCGCCGCCCTCGATGCTCTGGGCCGGGTCCAGCCGGTTCGATACTCCGACTTCCTCGGCGGTGGCGTTGGTCAGCATCATCAGCCCACGCACCCCGGTGGGCGACGTTGCCTCCGGGTCCCAGTGGGACTCTTGATAACCCACCGCCGCCAGCAGCTTCCAGTCGAAGTGTTGCGCGCGGGCGGCCTCTCGAAACAGGGCATCGAAGCGGGGCAGGCGCTTGTTGACGTGGTTGATGAAGACCCGGGCGCCGACGTACTCGAGATAGTCGTCATGACCGAAGTAGCGGGCGGTGAGGCGGTCGAGTTCACCGTCTGCGCGAAGCTCGTCGAAGAACGTATTGGCGCGTTCGATCAGCGCCAGACCGTCTTTCCCGGAGAAGGCCCAGGCCATGGTCACCGGCTCGCCGATGTCGAAGCCGTCTTCCACTTCGGGGAAGAACAGACGATTGAGGCGGAACTGGTGGGCGTACACCACCGCGGCGTCCAGCTCGCCATCCTCGATGCGCCTGAGCAGCGAGGCGATCTCCAGGTCTTCCGCTTCCTTCCAGCTGAGGCGAGGGTGCTCGCGCTGCAATTCGTGCATGACGCGGCTGATGCCGGTGCCCTTGGCGATGCCGATGTTCCAGTCCTTGAGGTCATCGAGCGCCTTGGGCGGCTGCAGTCCTCGGCGATACACCACCATCGGCTGCATCGACAGGATCGGGCGCGAAAACACCAGGCCTTCCGCCAGCGGATCCAGCGGCAGGGCGGCCGCGCCGAGGTCGCCCTGGTGGCGCACCGCGTCGAGCACGCTCTGCACATGGTGGTCATCGCTCAGGTTCAGGCTGACCCCGAGGCGGTCGGCGAAGCGACGCATCAGTTCGTACTCGAAGCCGGTAGGTCCCTGGCGCCCCTCGTAGTAGGTAAAGGGGGTATTGCGGGTGTGCACGGTGATGAAATCACGTGCCAGTACTCGCTCCAGGGCAGCGCTTGAGGAGGGGCCGGGCGGTGTTGGCCAGAGCGCCCACAGCAGGCCCAGGCCACTGGCGGCAAGGATGCGCAGGCGCCGCGCATGACGGAAACCGTCCTTCATCGGGGCAAAATCGCTCATGGTGGAGCGCCCACCTTACCCAGCCCACGGGGCGCTGTCATCCGCATCGATTTCTCGCACCCGTCGGTTTCCAGTATCATATGCCGTCTCGCCCGCCGCGGCCCCCTTCTTTTATCGCTGATCTTCAGAGGCTCCTGGATATGCTCGAACTGCGCGGAGCGCCCGCCCTGTCCACCTTCCGTCACGCCAAGCTGCTGGCTCAACTGCGTGTGTCCGTCCCCGAGATCGAGGCGCTGCACGCCGAGTATGTGCACTTTGCCGATCTGGAGCGGGAGCTCGATGCCACCGAACTGAGCCTGCTCGAGCGCCTGCTCGACTACGGGCCGGCACAGCAGGATAGCGATGTGGAGGGGCTTGCGTTGCTGGTGGTGCCACGTATCGGCACCCAGTCTCCCTGGTCATCCAAGGCTACCGACATTGCCCACAACTGCGGTTTGACCCAGATCAACCGCCTGGAGCGCGGCATCCTCTATCGCATCAAGGTGCGCGGTACGCTGAAGGAAGCCCACTTCGACGCCATCGTCGCCGGCCTGCATGACCGCATGACCGAGACGGTGCTGCGAGACAGCTCCGACGCCGCCACCCTGTTCGCCCACCATGAGCCGGCGCCGCTGGGCCAGGTGGGCGTGCTCGAGGGTGGCCGTACTGCGCTTGAGGTCGCCAATCGCGAGCTGGGACTCGCCCTGGCCGAGGACGAGATCGACTACCTGGTCGAGGCGTTTGTCGAGCTGGGCCGCAACCCCAGCGACGTCGAGCTGATGATGTTCGCCCAGGCCAACTCCGAGCACTGCCGCCACAAGATCTTCAACGCCGACTGGGTCATCGACGGCGAGGCCCAGAGCCACTCGCTGTTCAAGATGATCAAGAACACCTTCGAGGCCTCGCCGGACGGCATCCTGTCGGCCTACAGCGACAACGCTGCGGTGATCAAGGGCAGCGAGGCGCGTCGCTTCTTCGCCACCCCGCTGACCGGTCGTGACGGTGAGCGCGCCAGCTACGGCGGGGAAGTGGAGCCGATCCACATCCTGACCAAGGTCGAGACCCACAACCACCCGACCGCCATCGCGCCTCATCCCGGTGCGGCCACCGGTGCCGGCGGCGAGATCCGCGACGAAGGCGCCACCGGCATCGGCGGCAAGCCCAAGGCGGGGCTGACCGGCTTTACCGTGTCCAACCTGCGTATCCCCGAGTTCGTGCAGCCCTGGGAGGCGTTCGACTACGGCAAGCCCGAGCGCATCGTCAACGCCCTGGAGATCATGCTCGAGGGCCCCATCGGCGGCGCCGCCTTCAACAACGAATTTGGCCGTCCCAACCTCACCGGCTATTTCCGCACCTACGAGCAGGACGCTCTCGGTGCCAGCGGCATCGAGCGTCGCGGCTACCACAAGCCGATCATGATCGCCGGCGGCTACGGCAACATCCGCGAACAGCACGTGGCCAAGGGCGAGATCCCGGTGGGCGGCAAGCTGATCGTGATGGGTGGCCCGGCGATGTTGATCGGGCTCGGCGGCGGCGCAGCGTCGTCGATGGCCTCCGGCTCGTCGAGCTTCGATCTCGACTTCGCTTCTGTTCAGCGCGACAACCCCGAGATCGAGCGGCGTGCCCAGGAGGTCATCGACCGCTGCTGGGCGCTGGGTGACGACAACCCCATCTGCTTTATCCACGACGTAGGCGCCGGTGGTCTGTCCAACGCCTTGCCGGAACTGGTCAAGGACGGCGATCGTGGTGGTCTGTTCAGCCTGCGCGAGGTGCCCAACGCCGAGCCCGGCATGAGCCCGCTGGAGATCTGGTGCAACGAGGCCCAGGAGCGCTACGTGCTGGCGGTGGCACCTGCGGATCTCGAGACCTTCGACGCCCTGTGCCGGCGCGAACGCTGCCCTTACGCGGTGGTCGGCGAGGCCACCGCAGAACACCACCTGGCGGTGGTGGACGGCCACTTCGACACCCGCCCGGTGGACCTGCCGATGAGCGTGCTGTTCGGCAAGCCACCCAAGATGCAGCGTGAATTCGAGCGTGCCCCGCTGGAACTGCCCGGTGTGATGCTCGACAACCTGGACCTGCGCGAGGCGCTGGATCGCGTGCTGCGTCTGCCCACCGTGGCCTCCAAGAGCTTCCTGATCACCATTGGCGACCGCTCGATCACCGGCCAGGTCGCGCGTGACCAGATGGTCGGTCCCTGGCAGGTGCCGGTGGCCGACGTGGCGGTGACCACGGCAAGCTTCGATACCCACGCCGGTGAGGCCATGGCCATGGGCGAGCGGTCGCCGGTGGCGCTGATCGACCCCGCCGCCAGCGCACGCCTGGCGGTGGCCGAGTCGATCACCAACCTGGCCGCTGCCCCGATCGCCCAGCTTGGCGACATCAAGATGTCGGCCAACTGGATGAGCGCGGCGGACCATGAAGGCGAGAACCAGGCGCTGTATGACGCCGTGCACGCCGTCGGCATGGAGCTGTGCCCGGCGCTGGGCATCGCGGTGCCGGTGGGCAAGGACTCCATGTCCATGCGCACCGCCTGGGAGCAGGACGGTGAGCAGAAGGCGGTGACCTCGCCGCTGACCCTTGCGATCACCGGCTTCGCTCCGGTCACCGACGCCATGAAGACGCTGACCCCGCAGATTCGCCTCGACCAGGACGAGAGCGACCTGCTGCTGATCGACCTGGGCGCCGGCAAGAATCGTCTGGGCGGCTCCGCCCTGGCCCAGGTCTACGGCCAGGTCGGCAACGACTGCCCGGACCTGGACGACGCCGAGGACCTCAAGGCCTTCTTCAGCGTCATCCAGGGGCTCAACGCCGACGGTCGACTGCTGGCCTACCACGACCGCAGCGACGGTGGCCTGATCGTCACCCTGCTGGAGATGGCCTTCGCCGGCCGCGCCGGGCTCGAGATCAAGCTCGACTGGTTGATCGACGAGGCCGCCGAGGCGGTGGACGCGCTGTTCAGCGAGGAGTTGGGGGCGGTCATCCAGGTCAGCCGTGAGCACACCGAAGAGGTGCTGGCCCAGTTCGCCGCCGCCGGTATCGAGACCTGCGGCGTCATCGCCCGTCCGCGCTACGACGACCAGATCCGCGTGACCCTGTTCGAGGAGCCGTTGCTGGAGACCACCCGGCAGCTGACCCAGCGCACCTGGAGCGAGACCAGCTACCGCCTGCAGGCTCTGCGCGACAACCCCGAGTGCGCCAAGAACGAGTTCGACAACCTGCTCGACACCCGTGACCCGGGCCTGAGTGCCAGCCCGACCTTCGACGTCGACGAGGACATCAGCGCGCCCTTCGTCAACAGCGCACGTCCGCGTGCCGCCATCCTGCGCGAGCAGGGCGTCAATGGTCACCTGGAGATGGCCTGGGCCTTCGACAAGGCCGGCTTCGAGGCGGTCGACGTGCACATGAGCGACCTGCTCGAGGGACGTGTCGGTCTCGACGAATTCAAGGGGCTGGCCGCCTGTGGTGGCTTCTCCTACGGCGACGTGCTCGGCGCCGGTGGTGGCTGGGCCAAGTCGGTGCTGTTCAACCCCCGCGCCCGCGAGCAGTTCGCCGACTTCTTCGCGCGCGACGACAGCTTCGCCCTCGGCGTGTGCAACGGCTGCCAGATGTTGTCCCAGCTCAAGGAGCTGATCCCCGGCGCCGAGAACTGGCCGCGCTTCGTGCGTAACGAGTCCGAGCAGTTCGAGGCCCGAGTGGCCATGGTGCAGGTGGAGAAGACCCCGTCGATCCTGCTGGCCGGCATGGAAGGCTCGCGCCTGCCCATCGCCGTGGCCCATGGCGAGGGCCGCGCCGAGTTTCGCGATAGCGCCCACCTGCGCAGCATGCAGGGCTCGGGCCAGGTGGCCCTGCGCTATATCGACAACCACGGCCAGTGCACCACCCGCTACCCGGCCAACCCCAACGGCTCGCCCTCCGGTATCACCGGCCTGACCACGCCGGATGGCCGGGTGACGATCATGATGCCCCACCCGGAGCGGGTGGTGCGTGCCGTCACCAACTCCTGGCGGCCGGCCGAGTGGAGCCAGGACGGCGCCTGGCTCAGGCTGTTCCGCAATGCCCGGGTGTGGCTGGGCTGATCCTCCAGTCCCTCCTGACCCACGACAACGCCGCCTGCGGGCGGCGTTGTCGTATCCGGGACAACGTCAGGTGTTGTATCGAGCGGCGTCAGGTGCCAAGTTGAAGTTCCCGCTTGCACAGTTTCGCCCCTTTATCGATCACCTGACCGGCCACCTTATCGACGGAGCTTCCATGTCCTCATCCACCCAGCGCAGTTTTCATGACCGCTTGAGCGTCTCCCTGATCGACCATGTGGCACGGGTACATCTCGAGCGGCCAGATCGCCACAACGCCATGGATCCGCCGATGATCGACGCCCTGCTCGAGGTCCAGCGCTGGCTGGGCGAACGGGTGGGCCTGCGCGCGGTGGTGCTTACCGGCGAGGGCGAGAGCTTCTGCTCGGGACTGGACGTGGCCTCGGTGGTGGCAAGCCCCGAGCGCGTGGCCTGGCTGCTGACGCCGGACGCCAGTGGGGTCAATCCGGCCCAGCGCCTGGCGCTTGGCTGGCGTGACCTGGGGGCGCCGGTGGTAGCGGCGCTGCATGGTCACGTCTTTGGCGCCGGCCTGCAGATGGCGCTGGGTGCCGATCTGCGTATCGTCCACCCGGAGGCGACGCTGGCGCTGCCGGAGATCGAGTGGGGGCTGATGTCGGATATGGCGGTCAGCGTCACCGCCGCCGCGCTGCGTCAGGACGTGATTCAGGATCTGATGCTGACCGGCCGCCATCTGGCCGGCGACGAGGCCATGGTGCTGGGGCTGGCCTCGCGGCTGGACGAGGACCCGCGCGAGGCGGCGCTGGAGCTCGCCGTGTCCATGGCCCGGCGCTCGCCCAAGGCGGTGGCCGCGGCGCGTCGGCTGTGGCGAGAGGCGCCGCGCCTGGATGAGCGCGGACGCTTGGCCATGGAAGCCGAACTGCAGCGCAACCTGCTGGCCGGGCGCGAGCAGCGAGAAGCGACCCGGGCACGCCTGGACGGGCACCCACCGCGGTTCGATTGAGCGCCGGCGGCCTATGCCGCAAGCCAACGACAAGGCCCTCGCGGGTATCGCCCGCGAGGGCCTTGTCTTGCAGTCACCTTCCGATAGGGGTCAGGTTCCGGTAGGCCCCTCGACTGGCGACGGAGGATGGATGCGGAACAGGGTGGCGTAGATCACCGGCAGGATCACCAGGGTCAGCAAGGTGGCCGCACCCAGACCGAACACGATGACCACCGCCATGGAGGCGAAGAAGGCGTCGCCGAACAGCGGGATCATGCCCAGCATGGTGGTGATCGCCGCCATGGATACCGGCCGTACCCGGCTGATGGCGGCGGCCATCACCGCATCGAAGGGCGCCTCGTACAGCGGCATCTGGATCTTGATCTCCTCGACCAGCACGATGGCGTTCTTGAGCACCATGCCGACCAGGCTCAGGGTGCCGAGCAGCGCCATGAAGGTGAAGGGGGCGTTGAAGGTCAGAAGACCGCCGACGATACCGATCACGGTCAAGGGCACGATGGCCCAGATCGCCAGCGACTGGCGCAGGTTGCCGAACAGCAGCATGGTCAGGATGAACATGCCGAGGATGCCCAGCGGCAACAACTTGAACAGCGCCTTCTTGGCGTCACGCGAGGTCTCGTCCTCGCCGCCCCAGCCCAGGTGGTAGCCCTCGGGGAGATCGATGGCCTCGATCCGGGGCTTGAGCCGCGCAAGGATGTTGGCCGCCGTCTCGCCGGACAGCGGTAGCGGCTCGGCGTAGACCGCCAGCATGCGCTGACGGTCGCGACGCTTGATCAGCGGATCATGCAGCTGGGTCTCGAGCGGCCCCAGCACACTGCCGGCGCTGATGTAGGTCTGCTGCTCGGCGCTCCAGACGTTGAGGCTGGCGATGTCGTTGAGGCCGTAGCGCTCTTGCCGTTCATCGCGCAGCACGATGGGGATCAGGTCGGAGCCCTCGCGGTAGACGCCGGCCATCTGGCCGTCGTTGTGGATCAGCAACGCCTGGTGCAGCGCCTGGCGGGTGACGCCGACGCGCCGCGCCTGCTGCTCGAGAAACTCAGGCGTCAGCTCCTCGACCCGATTTCCCCAGGACAGGCGGATACTGTCGACGAAGGGATCGGCGCGGAACACCTCGCTGACCTCGGTGGCGAGCTTGCGCAGGGTATCCGGGTCCGGGCCGTACAGGCGCGCCTCCAGGCTGGCCTTGGCCGAAGGGCCGACCTGCAGCGCCTGGACCTTGTACTGCACCTCGGGGTAGTCATCGCGCAGCAGGGTGATGATCTCGGCCATGCGCCTGGCCCGGCTGTCGAGATCCTCGGTCTCGACAATCAGCTGGCTGTAGCTCGGATAGCGGTCCTCGGGCGAGTAGGTCAGGGTGAAGCGCTGGGCGCCGCCGCCGATCACGCTGGTCACGTGGGTGACCTGGTCCATCGTCGCCACCTGTGCCTCCAGGCGCGAGGCCACCCGCTCGCTCTCGAGAATATCGGTGCCCTCAGGCATCCACACATCGACGAAGAACAGCGGTGTGGTGGAATCCGGGAAGAAGGCGTTCTTGATGTTGGAGGACAGCGCGAAGGCGCCGACCAGCAGGCCCACGCAGACCGCGATGGTCAGCCAGCGAAAGCGAATGCCCTTGTCGACCAGCCAGCCGAACAGCTGGAAAATCACTCCCTTGTAGGGATCCTCGTGACTGTCGCCGTCACCGATCACCCGGTCCTTGAAGAAGATGTCGAAGAAGAAGGGGGTCAGCGTCAGGGCGGTGATCCAGCTCAGCAGCAGCGAATAGAACAGCACCCAGAACAGTGAGCCCACCAGTTCGCCGGTGGCGTCCGGTGACAGGCCGATGGGGGCGAAGGCGGTGATGGCGATGGCGGTGGCGCCGAGCAGCGGCAGCCAGTTCTGGCCGGCCACCTCCTTGGCTGCCTCGAGCTTGCTCTTGCCCTTGCCAAGGCCGATCAGCATGCCTTCGGTGACCACGATGGCGTTGTCCACCAGCATGCCCAGGGCAATGATCAGGGCCCCCAGCGAGACCTTCTGCAACTGCAGGCCGTGGGCGGCCATCAGCATCAGCGTGCCGAGGATGGTGATCGACAGGATCAGCCCCATCAGAAGGCCGGAGCGCAGGCCCATGAACACCAGCAGCACCACGATGACGATGCCCACCGACTCCATCAGGTTGATGACAAAGCCGGACACCGCCTCCTTGACCACCTGGGGCTGGTGGTAGACCGGGGTCAGCTGCATGCCCAGCGGCAGGCGGGATTCCAGTTCGGCCAGGCGGGCGTCCACCGCCTCGCCGACCTTGACCACGTTGACCCCGGACACGAACGACAGGCCAAGCGAGATCGCCGGCTTGCCGTCGGCATGGTAGAGCTGACCGGGACGGTCGGTGAGCGCGCGCGTCACCGTGGCGATGTCGCCCAGGTGCACCGGGTTGGCGCCGGGGCGACCGACGATCAGGTCCTCCAGCGCCTCGACGCTTCTGAATTCACCGCTGGGCTGCAGCGAGATGATCTTGCCGTGTCGACGCACGCTGCCGGCGTCGGCTACCGCGTTCTGGGCGTTGAGCAGGCCGATCAGTGCATCCGGGGGAATGTTCAGAGCCTGCATGCGCTCGCGGTTGAGCGAGATGGTCACCTGCTCCGGGCGATCGCCGGCGATCACCACCTTCTTGACGCCCTCGATCAGGCGCAGTTCGCGCTGCAGGAAGTCGGCCTGATTCTTCAGGTCGTAGAGGCTGTAGTCATCGCCGGATAGATTGAACAGTAGACCGTAGACGTCGCTGAAGTCGTCCACCACCAGCGACTCCGAGGTGCCGGGGGGCAGGCCCGCCTGGGCGTCGCCGATCTTGCGCCGAAGCAGGTCCCAGTACTGGGGCAGGGCAGTGCCCTGGACGTCGGTGTCGAGCTCCACGGTGATCTGGGAGAGCCCGGCGCTGTTCACCGAGCTGACCCGCTTGAGGTTGGGAATCTCCTGGATCGCCTTTTCCAGGCGCAGTGTCACCTCTTCCTCGACCTGCTGCGGGTTGGCGCCGGGGTAGGCGGTGCTGACCAGCGCCATGCGGATGGTGAAGTCGGGAAACTCCAGCTGCCCCAGGCCGAGAAAGGAGACGATACCGCCCACCGACAACAGGATCGTGACCATCCAGCTGATGGTCTTGTTGCGCAGAAAATAGCCGACCATGACCTAGAGCCCCTCTTCCTGGGTCCAGGCGGTGACGCGAAGACCTTGGCGCATCAGATGGGCGCCGGCGCCGACCAGTCGGTCGCCGGCCGCCAGGTCGCCGGCGATGAAGATGCCGTCGTCGCTGGCGGTGCGGACCTGTACCGGTACCGCTTCCACCTTGCCCGAGGCTTCGTCGTCGGCGATATAGCGCCACACCACCGTGGCCTCGGGGTCGTCCTCCAGCGTGACCACGGTGCCCAGCGGCACCCGCCACAGGCCGTCGCTTTCGCCGGTCAGGGCGTTGAGGTCCATCGATACCACGGCGCTCATGCCGGCCAGCACGTAGACGTCGTCCGGCGTCGGCAGGGTCAGGGTGACGGTGTAGCTGAGGGTGCCGCTGGAGGCGCGGGTATCGTGCTCCTTGTAGCGCGCGGGGAAACGACGCTCGTCATCGCCGAAGCGCACCCAGGCGACGCTGTCGGCCTTCTCGAGGGCGGCACGCACGCGTTCCAGATCGAGCTGGCGGATCTGCTGTTCGGGCAGGTCGAAGGTCACGTCGATATTGCCGGGCTGCTGCAGCACCGCGATGGTCTGCTGGGGGGCCACCACCTGGAAGTTGTCCACCGGCACGCTGGCGATGACGCCGTCGAAGGGCGCCTTCAGCTCGGTGTAGCCGAGCTGGTCCTTGGCCAGGTCGAACTGGGCCTGGGCCGACAGGAAGGCCGCCCGGGCTTCATCGAAGGCGGCGCGGCTGATGGCGCCTTTTTCCAGCGATATCTGCATGCGGCGGTAGGT
Organism: Halomonas sp. MMSF_3323; assembly: GCF_030733595.1. Lineage (NCBI taxonomy): Bacteria > Pseudomonadati > Pseudomonadota > Gammaproteobacteria > Oceanospirillales > Halomonadaceae > Halomonas > Halomonas sp. MMSF_3323. Next base: position 53,717 of record NZ_JASHIT010000008.1, read on the forward strand.
CGCCAGCGCCAGGTCGTAGCTTGACTGGGCGTTGGACAAGGCGTTGCGGGCGTCGCGGTCGTCGAGCAGGGCGATACGCTCGCCACTGGTGACCGCCTGGCCGGCCTGGACGTTCAACTCCTTGAGTTCCCCGCCGATGCGAAAGGCCAGGTCGGTGCGTTCGGAGGCCTCGACCACACCGGGGTAGCGAGTCAGGGACCGATTGCCCATCTCGTCCAGGGTGAGCAGCTTGACCGGGCGGGTGACCTGCTTGGCCAGGGGCGGATCTCCCTCGGAGCAGCCCTGCAGCAGGGGCAGACCGGCAAAGACGAGCAGGGAGGCCATCTGACAGAGTTGGCGAAGCGACATGGCTGAGTCCTTGAAGACGGAGCCGCTTGACGTGCGGCGTGACTCGCCGAGGCCGGTGCCTCAGGGCTGCCCGGAGGGTGGGGGAGGGGCAGGCCCTGTTGTGGAGCATCGAGCGCTTGGCGTAGAGTGCGTCGGTTCGACGCGCAGGCGCCTATGCTACTGGCGCCGAGTACACGCTGATGTGTCGTGGATCAATGTTTGCCGAACCCTGCAGAGGAAAGGCGTCGTCATGCCCCAGACCGAGTCCCGGCTCCCGCCATCGTCGCCTCCCGCCTCCGTCAGGCCAGAGCTGCGGCCCTATCAGCGTGATGCGGTGAAACGCGTCATTGGTCACTTTCGTCAGTCCGATGAGCCCGCGGTGGTGGTGTTGCCCACCGGCAGCGGCAAGTCGCTGGTCATCGCCGAACTGGCCCGCCTGGCCCGAGGGCGGGTGCTGGTGCTGGCCCACGTGCGTGAGCTGGTCGAGCAGAATCATGCCAAGTACCTGGCCTACGGCCTCGAGGCGGACATCTTCAGCGCCGGACTCGGGCGCAAGGAGAGCGCCCGCCAGGTGGTGTTCGGCTCGGTGCAGTCGGTGGTCCGCCACCTGGACGCGGTGAGCGACGAGCAGAACGCCCACGGCCCCTTCACCCTGCTGGTGATCGACGAGTGCCACCGGGTATCGCTGGACGCGGACTCCTCCTATCGGCGGGTCATCGACCATCTGCGTTCTCGCAATCCTTCGCTCAAGGTACTGGGATTGACCGCGACCCCCTATCGGCTGGGCCAGGGCTTCATCTACCACCGCCACCACCACGGCATGGTGCGCGGTGACGCGGACAGCTTCTTTGGCGACTGCGTGTTCGAGCAGCCGCTGCGGCTGATGGTGCGCCAGGGCTACCTGGCAAGCCCGCTCAAGGTGGATGCGGCGGTGGCCCGCTACGACTTCTCGCAACTGGCGCCGGGAACCGGCGGGCTATATCGCGAGGAAGAGCTCAATCGCGTGGTGGCCGGGCACCGGGCCACGCCAGGCATCATCGCCGAGGTGATCGAGCGGGCGCGGGAGCGTGAGGGTGTCATGCTGTTTGCGGCAAGCGTGGCCCACGCCGAGGAGATCCTCGGCTATCTCCCGGCACAAGCCTCGGCACTGATCACTGGCGATACCGACAGTGACGAGCGCACCCGGCTGATCGAGGACTTCAAGGCGAAACGGCTCAAGTACCTGGTCAACGTCTCGGTGCTGACCACCGGCTTCGATGCGCCCCATGTGGACCTGATCGCGATCCTCAGGCCCACCGAGTCCGTCGGCCTGTACCAGCAGATCGTCGGGCGAGGGCTCAGGCTCTCGCCCGGCAAGCGCGACTGTCTGATCCTCGACTACGCCGGCAATCCCTGGGACCTGTATGCGCCGGAGGTGGGCAGTCCGCGGCCGGACAGCGACAGCGAGCCGGTGCAGGTGCCCTGTCCGCTGTGTGGCCACGCCAACCTGTTCTGGGGCAAGCGCGACGGCGAGCTGGTGATCGAACACTTCGGCCGTCGCTGCCAGGGCCTGGTCGACGCCGAAGGCAGGGCGCTGGCCGCCGCCGAGCCAGGGGCGCGCCAGTGCGACTTTCGTTTTCGCTTCAAGACCTGCGGTGACTGCGGCGCCGAGAACGATATCGCCGCCCGACGCTGCCATGGGTGCCAGACGCTGCTGGTGGACGCCGATGACAAGCTGCGCGAGGCCTTGAAGCTCAAGGACGCCAGGGTACTGCGGGTCAGCGGCATGCTGCTCGAGCCCACCGTCAATGGGCGGGGGCTGCCGCGGCTCAAGGTCACCTACCATGATGAGGATGGCGCCACCCTGGCCGAGTGGTTCGCACTGGAGACGCCCGCCCAGCGGCGGGCCTTCGAGGCGGTGTTTCTGCGTGATCACGCCCGGGCGCCCGGTGTGCCCTGGTCGCCGACGTCACCCGATCAGGTATGTCGCGAGCAGCAAAGGCTCAGGGCCCCGGATTTCGTGGTCGGGCGCAAGGTGGGGCGTCACTGGCAGGTGCGTGAAAAGCTGTTCGACTATCGCGGCCGCTATCGCACCGCCGACAGCGCCGACTGAAGCGCCGCCTGAAGTGCCGCCTGAAGTGCCGACTGAAGCACCGACCGGGCCTCGCTGATTTAGCCAGATCGCGCGGAGCTTGATAGACTGGGGGATTGGTGGCGCCTCGGTCCAAGCGGCCGCATCCTCCCTTGTTCATCGTAACCACTACCATGGCAACCCAGGTCCCCCACGCGTGAGCGACTCGCCGACGACACAACAACCCCAGGGTGGGACTGACGAGGAAGGTGCAGCGACTCGGCCTGACACCGAGGGCGATTTGCAGGCCCAGGCCGGTGCTGCCCCTCACGCCGAGGTCGAAGCCCACGCCCAGGTGCTGGGACGCCTGTTCGATGAGCCGATCACCGAGCTGCCCGAGGATCTGTACATTCCCCCGGAGGCTCTCAGGGTCTTTCTCGAGACCTTCGAGGGACCGCTTGACCTGCTGCTCTATCTGATTCGCCGGCAGAATCTGGATATCCTGTCGATCAATGTGGCCGCCATCACCCACCAGTACATCGAGTACGTGGAACTGATGAAGGCCATGGAAATCGAACTGGCCGGCGAGTACCTGCTGATGGCGGCGATGCTGGCCGAGATCAAGTCGCGCACCCTGCTGCCGCGCCCGCCCAGGAGCGAGGACGGTGACGAGGACGAAGACCCCCGCGCCGAGCTGATTCGCCGCCTGCAGGAGTACGAGCGGCTCAAGCTCGCCGCCGAGGCCCTGGCGGAGTTGCCCCGGGTTGGACGTGACTGGTTTCCTGCCCGGGCGGCGCTGCCCCCGGTGGAGGCCCGGGTCATCCACCCGGACGTCGAGCTCGATGAATTGCTTGGCGCACTGGCCGGCATTCTGCGCCGGGCCGAACTCAACCAGGCCCACCAGATCGAAAGTGAAGTACTGTCGACCCGGGAGCGCATGCTGGCGATCATGGAGCGCCTGACTCACGAGCACTACACCCCCTTCGAGGCGTTGTTCTCGCTTGATGAGGGCAGGGCAGGGGTGGTGGTGACCTTCATGGCGATCCTGGAACTGGCCAAGGAGGCGATGATCGAGATCGTCCAGAATGCGCCGATGTCCCCGATCCACGTCAGGGCGCGGTTGGCCGAGGACGGCGACGAAGATCCGTACGAAGGGCTCGAGGACGAGGGCGAGAGCGCCTTCGACGACGAAACCTTCGACGACGAAACCTTCGGCGATACCTTCGGTGATGCCTTGGATGATGCCTTGGATGATAGTGCCGCCGAGGACAGCGCTGTTGACGACGAGGCGGGCGACGACAGCGCCTTCGATGATACCGGTGAACCGGATAGGCGTATCGGTCAGTCGGTTGACAAGACACAGGGAGATGAGCCCGCATGAGCGTGATGGAGACGCCCGATGCGTTGGACGACATCGTCGAGGCGGCGCTGCTGGCCGCCGGCCAACCGCTGGCGCTGGACCGCCTCGAACAGCTGTTCGATGAACACGAGCGCCCGCCGCGACGGGCGCTCAAGGAAGCGCTGGAGCGATTGTCCGAGCGTCACCTCAGAGGCGCCATGGAGCTGATCGAGACCGCCTCCGGGTACCAGCTGCGCATTCGCCCGCGGCTGGCCAACTGGGTCGCCCGGTTGTGGGATGAACGCCCCCAGCGCTATTCCCGGGCGCTGCTGGAGACGCTGGCGCTGATCGCCTATCGTCAGCCGGTGACCCGGGGCGATATCGAGGAGGTCCGCGGGGTCACGGTGAGCGGCTCGATCATGCGCACCCTGCTCGATCGTGGCTGGATTCGCGTGGTCGGGCACCGAGACGTGCCGGGACGACCGGCGGTGTTCGCCACCACCCGTGGCTTTCTCGACGATTTCGGGCTCAAGACCCTCGACGAGCTGCCGCCGATGCACGAGCTCAAGCAGTTCGAACAGTTCGACACCGAGGACGAGCCACCGCCTCCGCCCTCGGCGCTGCTGGCCCAGGCCGACGAGCCGCTGGACGACGATGGTGAGACCGCCGAGGGTGAAACTGCCGAGGGTGAACCCACTGAAGATGGAAGCGCTGAAGATGGAAGCGCTGAAGTTGGCAGCGCTGAAGCTGCAACCGAAAGAGGCGAGACCGAGGAAGGCGAGGCATCATCGCCCGATCAGGATGAAGTGACGGCTTCCCGCGGGGAAGCCGAGACGACGGCGGGCCAAGCGCCCGACGACGAGGATTTGGCGGCTTCCCACGAGGAAGCCGAGACGACGGCGGGTAAGATGCCCGACGACGAGGATTTGGCGGCTTCCCGCGAGGAAGCCGAGACGACGGCCGGGACGGCCGACGACGAGCACGCCGGGATGGCGTCCGAACGGGCTCGCCTGAGCTTTGCCGATCTGGAAGCCAGGCTGTCCGAACGCGCCCGGGGCCGCGTCGATGATGACGCTGCCTCGGGGGTGGAACCCACAGAGAGTGAGAACGACGAATGACGACCACCAGCGAAAAACTGCAGAAGGTGCTGGCGCGTGCCGGCCTGGGATCCCGCCGGGAGATGGAGGCCGCCATCGCCGATGGCCGGGTCAAGGTCAACGGCAGCGTGGCGACCCTGGGCGACCGAGTGGAGGCCCGTGACCGGGTCAGTTTCGATGACCGACCGATCACCCTGCGCGCCGCCGACGAGGTGCCAAGGCGGGTGATCATGTACAACAAGCCCGAGGGCGAGCTGTGCACGCGCAAGGATCCAGAGGGGCGGCGTACGGTATTCGACCGCCTGCCGCGCCTCAAGGGCGAGCGCTGGATCGCGATTGGCCGCCTGGACATCAACACCAGCGGGCTGTTGCTGTTCACCACCGACGGCGAGCTGGCCAATCGGCTGATGCATCCTTCCACCGAGATCGAGCGCGAATACGCGGTGCGAGTCATGGGGGAGGTCAATCGCGAGCACGTGGTGGCCATGGTCGAAGGCGTGATGCTCGAGGATGGCCCGGCACGCTTCAGCGACGTCCAGGAGTTCGGTGGCGAGGGCATCAACACCTGGTTCCACGTGGTCATCATGGAAGGCCGTAACCGCGAGGTCAGGCGTCTGTGGGAGTCCCAGGGGCTGACAGTCAGTCGCCTCAAGCGGGTCCGCTACGGCAACATCTTCCTCGACAAGCGGGCCAAGGCCGGCGAGTGGACCGAGCTTTCCCAGGACGAGGTCGACGACCTGGCCGGACTGGCGGGACTCGAATCGCGCAAGGTGCCTGAGTTGACGCCGGACGAGAAGAATCGCTGGAGCCGCGACAAGAACAAGCGTCGCCCGGTGCACACGATGAAGCGTGGCGGCAAGCCGGATCGCGGCGACAAGAAGCGCTAAAGATACGGTAATCGAAAAAAACACTTGCGTCGAAAGGGGCATATCCGTAATATCTGCACCCGTTCGGAAGGGTCGTTAGCTCAGTTGGTAGAGCAGTTGGCTTTTAACCAATTGGTCGTAGGTTCGAATCCTACACGACCCACCATCCGAACCTGTGCATGGTCAGGACGATGTCCTGTCATGATCGGGTCGTTAGCTCAGTTGGTAGAGCAGTTGGCTTTTAACCAATTGGTCGTAGGTTCGAATCCTACACGACCCACCAGATTCACGGCCCTCGCTGCTTGCAGCGGGGGCCGTTTTTCGTGTGCGCAGTCTGTGGTTGGAGTCGCCGCCGCCGCCACGACGGCGCTGTCAGCCTGAACAGGCCGTTCCTCAAGCGACGCGAGTACGCCGCGCCGACGGCGCCGAGCCGGTGCCATCGTGTCGACAGGGAGTCGAGAACAGGTATGCCGCAGGCGCAATCTTGCGCCGATGCCATGCGTGGAGACTCGGCATAACCGTCCGCCTGCGTTAAACTGTCAAGTGACTCGCCGCTGCGATAGACGCATGGGTGAGGGAGAGAACCACCGGCAGCGGGTCTGGAGCGGCAGTGACGCCTTTCCAGCGCCGCATCAGGAGTCGCAGCTGGCGCTATCGGCGCCGGGCTCCACGCTCGAGGGTTCTCCTGGCGTGTCGCCGAACGGAGCGTTCGCGGCACTGTCCCATCAGCAGGGGGATCCCCTGTCGATCACAGTGGTAGACACGATGACGATCATGACTTCTCGCGCCGAGATCAGAGAGCATCTCGCGCGCCCGTACTGCCCTACCCGTATTCCCTCGGAAGACGCTGCGCGCGTCGAAGAGATCAAGCGCCTGCTCAAGGCTCACAATGCCGTACTGGTGGCGCACTACTACACCGATGACGCCATCCAGCAGCTGGCCGAAGAGACCGGCGGCTGTGTCGCCGATTCGCTGGAGATGGCGCGCTTCGGTGCGCGTCACGAGGCCGATACGCTGGTGGTCGCCGGCGTGCGCTTCATGGGCGAGACCGCCAAGATCCTGTCACCGGAAAAGCGCGTGCTGATGCCGACCCTGGAGGCCACCTGCTCGCTGGACGTGGGTTGCCCGGAGGACGAGTTCGCGGCCTTCTGCGACGCCCATCCGGATCGCACCGTGGTGGTCTATGCCAATACCTCGGCGGCGGTCAAGGCGCGTGCCGACTGGGTCGTTACCTCCTCCATCGCGGTGGACGTCATCGAGCACCTCAAGGCCAGGGGAGAGAAGATCCTGTGGGCCCCGGACAAGCACCTGGGCGGCTACATCCAGAAGCAGACCGGCGCCGACATGCTGCTGTGGGACGGCGCCTGCATCGTCCACGAGGAGTTCAAGGCCAAGGGGGTCGAGGACCTCAAGTCGGTCTATCCGGACGCCGCCGTACTGGTGCACCCGGAGTCGCCCGAAGCGGTGGTCAGTCTGGCCGACGTCGCCGGTTCCACCTCCCAGTTGATCAAGGCGGCCAAGGAGCTGCCCAACGAGCAGCTGATCGTCGCCACCGATCGCGGCATCTTCTTCAAGATGCAGCAGGCGGTGCCCGACAAGACCCTGTTCGAGGCCCCGACGGCGGGCAATGGCGCGACCTGTCGAAGCTGCGCCCACTGCCCGTGGATGGCGATGAATGCCCTGGACAATCTGGCCGCCGCGCTGCGAGAGGGCAGCGGTGAGATCCAGGTCAGCGACGCCCTGCGCACCCAGGCGCTGAAGCCGCTGACGCGTATGCTGGAGTTTCAGGCCTGAGGCCAGCCGTTACTTTTCCTGGTGACACCCCGCGCCCACGAGCCCACGCCCACGAGAGAGTCTCGTGGGCGCTTTTGTTCCTGGGCCGAGTCGTCTGTGGGCTGGCGGGCCTGAGCGTTGCGTCGCCTGAGCACTGTGTCGTCACCGCGCCGATCGCTGTCGGGCTCAGCGGAGCTTCCGGCTCAGCGGAATTTCTCCATGGTCCGGCGGTAGTCGAGGAAGGCGTCTCGACGACGCTGAATGCTTGACCTGGCGTTGAGGTCGCCTTCGCGCTCGGCCATTGCCTCGGCGACCTCCAGCTGGCGAATGGCGCGATCGATCTCACCGGTCAGCTGCAGTTGCTCGGCTCTGGCCAGATGGCCCCAGGCTTCGCGGCCACTGCGCCCGGCGGCTTCCGCCAGCAGCCCGAACACGGTGGGGTCCTCGGGACGGCGCTGGGCCAGTTCGTGGAGTTCCCGGTAGGCCGCGTCGGGGTCGCGCTGCAAGAGCGCCTCGCCCAGCAGCTGGCTGGTCGGTGGGTAGCCTGGCATCAGGCGCAACTGACGCCGGGCACGCTCGATGGCCTCGTCGACGCGCCCGCCTTCCAGCGCCACCTGGACGGCGCTGGCGGGCAGCAGGGCGGTATCCGGGTGGGCCCGTGCCAGGCCGTCGAGCGTATTCAGTGCCGAGCCGGTCTGGCCGGCTCGGGCGTCGATCAGCGCCTGCAGATAGCGCTGGGCGTCCGCCGGCGCCTGGTCCTGGCGCATCACCGTCATCGCCTGGCCGGGCGCACGCTCGTGGATCGCCAGCAGTGCCCGGGCACGGATGAACTGATACTGCAGTTCATCCGGTGCCGAGCCCGTCACCCGGGTCTGGTTGACCCTGGCCTGGGTGTCGCTGATGCGTGATTCGGTGATCGGGTGGGTCAGCAGGAATTCCGGCGGAGTGCCGCCCTGGAGGCTCATCAGGCGTTGCATGGAGCGAAACATGTCGACCATCGCCTGGGGCTCGTAGCCGGCGCTGGCCATGGCCTGCAGGCCGATGCGGTCGGCCTCTTCCTCGTAGCGACGCGAGTAGCGAAGCTGGTCCTGGATCATCGCCGCCTGGCTGCCGGCCAGTGCCGCGATGCCGGCGTCACCGGCGCCGCTGGCGGCCAGGATCAGGCCCGCCAGCATGGTGGCCATGGCCGGCACCTGGGTCTGCTCGGCGCGTGCCTTGCTACGGGCGTAGTGGCGCTGTGACAGGTGGCCCAGCTCGTGGGCCAGTACCGAGGCTACCTCGGCCTCCTGGTCGGCGAAGGCGAACAGGCCGGTGTTGACGCCGACCACGCCGCCGGGGACGGCGAAGGCGTTCAGGGTCTTGTTGTCGACCAGGGTGATGGTGGTGTTGATGCCTCCCAGGTCGCTGTAGGGCACCAGGCGGCCGACCAGTGTCTCCACATAGTGCTGGGCCAATGGGTCGCGCCATTCCGGCACGTGGGCGCGAAACTGGCGTAGCCAGGCACGTCCAAGGCGGGTTTCCTCGCCGCTGATGGCGTTGCTGCCGGTGGACATCAGCGATGGCAGGTTCAGTTCCCTCGGCTGATCGAGCAGGGTGCCCTGGTCCAGATACTGGGCCTGTGCCGTGGTGGCGTTCAGGCTCAATGCAAGCGTCGACGCCAGGGCCAGGCCCGGCATCGGGCGCCAGCGGCCACGATGCCAAGGCGATGCCTGACGGCGTGCCCGCGCGGGGCGAGCGGTGACGGCAAACAGCGTGCGCTTGGGCATCGAAATCCTCGTCGATAGCGTTGGAGGGGGTTGCCTTGGGACATTGATTCAGCCGGAAAAGTGCCTTTAAATCGCAAGGGCTCGCCCCTCGGGGCAACGGCGCTGCGATGTGCAGCGATCCGATATCGCATTCTCTCGGGAGAGATCATGGCAGTGCAACCTGACGATGTGCTAGATGCGTGCGGATTTCCGTGTCCGCTGCCGCTGCTCAAGGCGAAGCAGGCGCTGTCGCGCCTGTCGCCTGGGCAGGTGCTGGAGGTCAGGGCCACCGACGCCGGTTCCTGGCGAGACTTTGAAAGCTTTGCCGAGCACAGCGCCCACGTGCTGGAAGGTCGCGAAGAACGCGACAAGGTCTATGTCTACTGGTTGCGCAAGGCGGGTGATGCATGAGTCTGCGTAGCGTATTTCGCGGCTGGGTCGATCACTACTTCTCCGATGAAGAGGCGGTGCTGCTGCTGGTGTTGCTGGTGGTGGGGCTGGCGGTGGTGATATGGCTCGGCCAGATGCTGGCGCCCTTTCTCACCGCGCTGGTGGTGGCCTTTCTGCTGCAGGGCGCGGTCAACGCCCTGACACGACGCAAGGTGCCACACCTGGTGGCGGTCATGACGGTCTTTCTGGCCTTTGTCGGGGTGCTGCTGGCGTTGGCGCTGATCCTGCTGCCGTTGATCTGGAACCAGCTCGCCAGCCTGATCCAGGAAGCGCCGCGGATGTTTGCTGCCGGCCAGCAGATGCTGGACGACCTGCAGATGAGCTATCCCCAGCTGATCACTCCGGACCTGGTCCAGGACTGGATCGCCGTGCTCAGCCGAGAGGCGACCCAATTGAGCCAGCGTGCGCTGACGCTGTCGCTGGCGTCGCTCGGCAATGTGCTGGGACTGCTCATCTACCTGGTACTGGTGCCGATCCTGGTGCTGTTCATGCTCAAGGACCGTGACCGTCTGGTGGGCTTTACCGTGTCGCTTTTGCCGGCCAAGCGTGACCTGATGACCCGGGTGTGGAAGGAGATGGACTGCCAGATCGCCAACTATGTGCGCGGCAAGGCCACCGAGATCGTCATCGTCGGTAGTGTGACCTTCTTCACCTTCGCCTTCTTTGGCCTTCCCTATTCGGCGCTGCTGGCGGTACTGGTGGGTTTTTCGGTGCTGGTGCCCTACATCGGCGCCGCGGTTGCGACACTGCCGGTGGCGGCGGTGGCGGGCTTTCACTTCGGACTGGGCGACCAGTTTCTCTATGTGATCGTCGCCTACGGCGTGATCCAGGCGCTGGACGGCAACGTGCTGGTGCCGGTGCTGTTCTCCGAGGCGGTCAATCTGCACCCGGTGTCGATCATCCTGGCGGTGCTGTTCTTCGGCGGCGTCTGGGGCTTCTGGGGGGTGTTCTTCGCGATCCCGCTGGCGACCCTGTTGAAGGCGCTGGTCTACGCCTGGCCTCGCGGGATCAAGGAGCGCAGCATGGCAAGGTTGCCGCCCCACTCTGACGCAGGTACAGGGACCGGCACCGACGGCTGAGCCCTGCTCTCGAGGCGAAACACAATGCCCGGCCAATGGCCGGGCATTCGTTCTTTGCCGGGGAGGACGAGGCTTGCATCCGTGGGCCGGCGTGTCAGGACTGGGCGTGCAGTTCGCGGGCGGCTTCCAGCACTTCTTCCACGTGGCCCTTGACCTTGACCTTGCGCCACTCCCTGGCCAGGCGACCTTCGCTGTCGATCAGGAAGGTGCTGCGCTCGATACCCAGGTGCTCCTTGCCGTAGAGCTTCTTGAGCTTGATGACGTCGAACAGGCCACACACGGCTTCGTCCTTGTCTGATATCAGCTCGAAATTGAAGCCCTGCTTGGCCTTGAAGTTTTCCTGGGCACGGATGCCGTCACGGGAGACGCCGATGACCACGGTGTTGGCGTCGTCGAAGTCTACCTTGTGGTCACGAAAGTCGCCGCCCTCGGTGGTACAGCCGGGGGTGCTGGCCTTGGGGTAGAAGTAGATCACCACCTGGCGACCGCGCAGTTGCGACAGGGTGATGGTGTTGTCGCCGGTGGCGCTGGCGCTGAAGTCGGGGACCGGCTCGCCGATGGACACTGTCATGGTGGCTCCAGAATCGCAAAAATAGGCGTCCGATTACACGCAATGACGCTCTTCATGTAAAGACGCGGCTGTACAGGATATGGCCGCCTGAGTACCATTTGTGCTCTGGTCACGACCACGCTTCCCCGGGTCGCGACCCCCTTGGCCACATTCGTTCACCCCGACCGCCATCGTCAGGGTCGCGGGAGGGCAGACAACAGAGGAACAACGAGGATGATCACGGGCAGTATTGTCGCCTTGGCGACACCGATGAAGGCCAACGGCGATATCGACTGGGAAGTGTTGCGCAAACTGGTGAATTTCCACCTCGACAATGGCACAGACGCCATCGTGGCGGCGGGTACCACCGGTGAGCCCACCACCATGACCTTCGCCGAGCACTTCGACGTGATTCGCAGCGTGGTCGAAGAGGTCAATGGCCGCATTCCCGTCATCGCCGGCACCGGCTCCAACAACACCACCGAGGCGGTGGAGCTGACCCGCTACGCCAAGGAAGTGGGGGCCGACTACTGCCTGACCGTGGCGCCTTACTACAACAAGCCGACCCAGGAAGGTTTGTATCAGCATTTCAAGGTGATCGCCGAGACCAGTGATCTGCCGGTGATCCTGTACAACGTGCCGGGACGTACCTGTTCGGACATCTACAACGAGACCGTGCTGCGTCTGGCCGAGGTCGACAACATCATCGGCCTCAAGGATGCCACCGGCAACCTGGAGCGCGCCGAGGACCTGATCGAACGTCTCAAGGGCAGCGACTTCATGCTCTACTCCGGCGATGACGCCACCGCCTGCGACTTCATGCTGATGGGCGGTCATGGCGATATCTCGGTGACCGCCAATGTGGCGCCGAAGGCCATGCACGAGTTGTGCGCCGCCGCCGTGGCCGGTGAAAGCGACAAGGCTCACCAGATCAACACCCGGCTTCTGCCCCTGCATACCAACCTGGGCATCGAGGCCAATCCTATCCCCGTCAAGTGGGCGCTCAACCGCATGGGTATCATCGAGCCCGGCATCCGCCTGCCGTTGACCTGGCTGAGCGAGAAGTATCACTCCACCATCAGCGAAGCCCTGCAGCTGGCAGGACTGATCGAGGACTGACGCCTGAACCGTGCCTCCGGTCGTGATGTCGTGGACCCAATTTTCAATCAAGGTGGATGCATGAATTCTGCGCTTAAAGGACTGCCGCTGGCGATGATCGCGGCCCTGACCCTGGCCGGCTGTGCCAAGGACGGTCACTATCACGATCGCAACGAGGATTACGCGGGCGCCCGTCAGACGGCTCCGCTGACCCTCCCCGGCAGCCGCGACCAGAGCCGCTATCGCGATATCATGCCGGTGCCTCAGGCTCGCGGGGACTTCTACGCCCGCGAGGGAGACTTCGCCGCGCCCTTGCCCCAGACGCTGTCTGCCAGCACCGCGGTGGCCGCCGGTGACGTGGCGGTGCGCGAGACCGACGCCGATCGCTGGCTGGTGGTAGGGGCCGCGCCCGCGGTGGTATGGCCGGAGCTCGAGCGCTTCGTCGAACAGCGCGGGCTGGAGATCACCCGCAGCGACAGCGCCAGCGGTGTCATCGAGACCTCCGACGCCAGCCTGGTACTGCGCCAGGGCCTCAGGTCGGGCACCAGTGAGGTGCGCTGTGATACCGCGGGCCAGCTCAACCGGCTGTGCCTGAACTCTCTGCAGCGTCACTTTGAAGCGCGTAGCGCCTCGGCCAGCATCGCCTCGGCGTCGGCCCAGCAGACGCCCGAAGCCGACAGCGTTCGCTTCGAGCCCCGCGGCGATGACTGGGTGATGGTGATGCCCTTCGACATCGAGCGGGCCTACGCCGAGCTCGCCTTCCAGCTCGAGAACAACTTCGAGATGGAAGATCGCCGGGAACTGGTCTCCGTGGATGAAAGCGGCAAGCGCTTCGTGATCGATTACATCACCGAGAGCGAGCGTACCCGTGGCTTCATCGACTCCTTGACCTCGATGGATCTGCTTGAGTCGATGCAACGCATCGAGCTCAGGTTGTCGCCCCAGGGCCAGGAAACCCTGATGGAGGCACGTAGCGCCGACGACGAGCCGCTTTCCGGCGATGACCAGCGTGAGCTGCTGCAGCGCATGGAGGGCTTGCTGCGCTGATGAGCGTCGGGCATGCCAATGGTTCCCGGGGAGGCTTGCGTTTCGCCTCCCTGGGCAGCGGAAGCAAGGGCAACGCCACCCTGGTCAGCGACGGCGAGTCGATGTTGCTGGTGGACTGCGGTTTCGGTCTCAAGGAGGCAGAACGCCGGCTGGCGCGGCTGGGTGTACATCCGCGTCAGCTCGATGCCTTGCTGGTCACCCACGAGCATGGCGACCATGTGCGTGACATCGGCCCCCTGGCCCGTCGCTATGACCTGCCGGTACATCTGACCCCGGGCACCTGGCTGTCCGGCAAGCTCGGCCGGCTCCCCCGGACCCACTGGATCACCCCTCAGTCGCGCTTTGCCATCAAGGGACTCGACGTCGACGCCATCACGGTGCCCCACGACGCCCGAGAGCCGGTGCAGTTTCGTATCGCCGCAGGTGACAGGAAGCTGGGGCTGCTGACCGACCTGGGCCACCCCAGCGAACACGTGCGCCAGGCCTTCCGTGGCTGCGATGCCCTCGTGCTCGAGTGCAATCATGACGTGCGCATGCTGGCTGAAGGCCCCTATCCGCCCAGTCTCAAGCGTCGCGTCGGCGGACGTTGGGGGCACCTGGCCAATGGCCAGGCTGCGGCGCTGTTGACCGAACTGGGGCTGGATAGGCTGCAGCGTATCGTCTGCTCCCACCTGTCGGAGCATAATAACCGCCCCGAACTCGCTCTGGAGGCATTGACGCCTCTGCTGGATGGCGACGAGACCCGCCTGACCGTGGCTGCCCAGGATGACGGCCTGGATTGGCAAGCGATTCACTGATTCAGGACCCCGGTCCTGCTTGAACCCCTTTTTTTGATTTGCCTGTGGAGGCACCCATGGAAAAGCGCGAAGAACTCTATGCCGGCAAGGCCAAGTCGGTCTATGCCACCGATGACCCGGATCGTCTGATCCTGCACTTTCGTGACGACACCAGCGCCTTCGACGGACGTCGCATGGAGTCGCTCGAGCGCAAGGGAATGGTCAACAACCGCTTCAATGCCTTCATCATGGCCAAGCTGGAAGAGGCCGGCATCCCCACCCACGTGGAAGAGCTGCTGTCGCCCACCGAGTGCGTGGTCAAGAAGCTCGACATGATTCCGGTGGAGTGCGTGGTACGCAACATCGCCGCCGGTAGTCTGGTCAAGCGTCTCGGCGTCAAGGAAGGCGAGCCGCTGACACCGCCGACCTTCGAGCTGTTTCTGAAAAACGACGAGCTCCACGATCCCATGGTCAACGAGTCCCTGGCCGAAAGCTTCGGTTGGGCCAGCGCCGAGCAGTTGGCCGAGATGAAGGCGCTGACCTTCAAGGTCAACGAGGTGCTCAAGCAGCTGTTCGCCGACGGCGGCATGCTGCTGGTGGACTACAAGCTCGAGTTCGGCGTATTCCACGGCAAGATCGTGCTGGGTGACGAATTCTCACCGGACGGCTGCCGTCTGTGGGACGCCAAGACCCGTGAAAAGCTCGACAAGGATCGCTTCCGCCAGGGGCTGGGCAGCGTCATCGAGTCCTACGAGGAAGTCGGCCGTCGTATCGGCATCGATTTTAGCTGACAGCCGCTTGCCGGCACTGGTCTGCGCTGACTGCCGCAAGGGCATGATGCAACGATGGGTGTGCAAGCGGTGTTGATACCGAAAGCATGTAGAGGATCGCCCGGGCCTGGCCCGGGCGATCTGCTTTCCGCTGCCCACGTCTGTACCAATGTCTTGGCTCCCACGAGTGAATGAAGTTCCTGGCGCTACGCTGATATTGGGTACTGGGAAGTGTCGACTCGGATAGGTGTGCGGCAACGTTATTCGCATTCCCGCGAGTCCTGAAACCCCCTGTGCCTGGTGTGGCTGCGTCTAACCGCAGTACAACACCTTCCTTTGTACTGAGTTGTCGGGAAAATTCCTGTTCATTTGACCATCGCTCGTCAATTTTTGATGGCACCTGGCTATGGCTGGGGGGAAAGATGAATCTCACCAGTGCCCGTACAGCTTCTGAAACGGACCGTCAGTTTTTGTGCTTTATTTGGCGCGCCTTGCGCCAATTACAAGCAAGAAATGATCTGTGTCACGTTTAAAAATGGAAGTGACAGCGCTGCGCGTGTAGATTTTTTTAATCATGTTTCTTTTTGCAAGTTTTGTGTCCGGAAAGTCGGGTTTCTGCACGCTATTGGTTTTTTGATTCGTTTTTCTGTTTTCAGGATTTTTACAAGAGAGTTTTGGGTGGTTGAAGACGGATTTCGGATGAAAGTGAGTGTCTTGGTGGCGCACGAAGATGTCACCTAAGTATTGGTGGCAAGGAGGTCGGAGTGAGTGAATTGGATGGCCGTACTTTTTTGTTCGTTAACTCGCTCAAAACAGCAAGAAGTGGGACAAAAAGCGTTTGTATCACCTGTATCCTGATGTCTCTATCGGCTGTCACGCCTGGGCTGGGGTCGAGTAAAGCGGAGGCTGGCCCCCTCGTTGATGGCTGTCCGACGGTGGCAGGTGAGGTCGGAAAGACAGCGTCAGAAAAGGCAACGATACCTCTGACGTCACCGACTAAAGATAGATGCGTCATGCCTGGTGAGACGTCGACGCCTGCCGACAAGCCTGAACAGTTTGTCGTCAATCGTTATCTGGCGCCGGTGGGCATCCAGCCCGCTGCGGGAGCATCTGCCATCCATATAGGCACCGGTGCCGTTGGCGATGGTGATGCCTCTATCGCGATGGGCTACTATGCGACCACGAGTGCGGCGGCAGATTCTGGTATTGCCCTGGGCGATCAGGCTGTTACCAGCGGTTTGGCCGGTGTCTCGATCGGGCGTGGGGCCTACGTGACAAGCAAGAATGGCGTTGCTATCGGTGGCGGGGCACTGTCTAGCGGCACGGTCGCTCGATTAAACGGCGCACAAGCGAAAGGTGTGAACGCCATTGCCATTGGCGGAGACCTGACCGGAGGGTCCGTTGCCAGCGCCACCTCGAGTCTTGCTATTGGCGCAAAGGCGACGTCCACGGCGACCAATGCGACGTCACTTGGGGCCACGGCTAAAGCGACGGGTAGCCACTCCACGGCACTGGGATCAGGCAGTGTTGCCAACGGCGCGAAAAGTGTCAGTGTTGGCCATCTCAACGTTTCCAATGGCGACAATAGCCTTGCATTGGGTGAGAGCAACTCCACATCGACAGGCGCCAAGAGCGCGATTGCCATTGGTACTTCCAACAAGATCGAAGGCGCATCGACATATGCGTCTGCGATTGGTCTCAACAATACCGTTCAAGGCAATGCAGTCCGGGTCGTTGGCAATACCAATAACGTGACCAGCGATTTTTCCGGTGTTTTCGGCTCAAGTAACACGCTGTCATCGACTGCTACTGGTGCCAATGTAGTAGGTCTTCAAAATACCGTCGCCGGCGCCGCTACCAATGTAGTGGGAAATTGGTCGAAAGCGAGTGGCAACTACTCCATGGTGCTCGGTGATTCCGGAGAGGCGTCCGCCAGCAATGCCATTGCCATCGGTACCAATGCCAAGGCCAGCGTGGCCAACAGCGTGGCCTTGGGAAACGGCGCCACCACCGAGGCGGTGGTGGGAACCACCCAGGCTACCATCGCGGGCAAGAGCTACAGTTTCGCCGGTGCGGCACCGACAGGCACTCTGAGCCTTGGCGCGGCGGCAACGACCGATAGCGGGGGCAATGCGGTAGCCAGCGTCGAGCGTACTATTACCCACGTAGCGGCCGGACGGTTAGCTGTCACCAGCACGGATGCCGTCAACGGCAGTCAGCTGAACGCCACCAATCAGGCGCTGGGAGAACTGTCGGAAGGCGTGCAGGCGTTGGGAGATCTGTCAGACGGCGTGGTGGTCTACGACCGCGGCACCGGAGGCACGCTCAATGAGGGCAGTATCACCCTGGCCGGCGATGCCGGTACCCGAATCACCAATCTGACCGACGCCACCCTGTCCACCGACAGCACCGATGCGGTCACCGGTCGTCAGTTGAACGCGACGAATGTGCGCGTGACTCAGAACGAAGGCGATATCGCCAATCTCACCACCAACCTGGGGGATATCGCCGCCGATAGCGCGTACTACCAGGCCAAATCCAGCGGTAGCGGCGCCAGTGCCAGCGGCACCGACAGCCTGGCGATGGGGCCGGCGGCGGTGTCGTCGGCAACCAATGGGGTGGCCATCGGCAATGGCGCGAAGGCCAGCGTCGCCAACAGCGTAGCCTTGGGTAACGGTGCCACCACGGAAGCGGCGGCGGCCACCACCACGGCCACCGTGGCCGGTACTGACTACGCCTTGGCCGGCAGCAGCCCGACCGGTACGGTCAGCGTGGGCACCAGCGGCAGCGAGCGCACCATCACCCACGTGGCAGCAGGTCGACTATCGGCCACCAGTACCGACGCGGTCAACGGCAGCCAGCTCCATGCCACCAATCAGGCACTGGGGGATCTGGCCGACGGCGCAGTGGTCTACGACCGCGGCACCGGAGGCACGCTCAATGAGGGCAGTATCACCCTGGCCGGCGATGCCGGTACCCTAATCACCAATCTGACCGACGCCACCCTGTCCACCGACAGCACCGATGCGGTCACCGGTCGTCAGTTGAACGCGACGAATGTGCGCGTGACTCAGAACGAAGGCGATATCGCCAATCTCACCACCAACCTGGGGGATATCGCCGCCGATAGCGCGTACTACCAGGCCAAATCCAGCGGTAGCGGCGCCAGTGCCAGCGGCACCGACAGCCTGGCGATGGGGCCGGCGGCGGTGTCGTCGGCAACCAATGGGGTGGCCATCGGCAATGGCGCGAAGGCCAGCGTCGCCAACAGCGTAGCCTTGGGTAACGGTGCCACCACGGAAGCGGCGGCGGCCACCACCACGGCCACCGTGGCCGGTACTGACTACGCCTTGGCCGGCAGCAGCCCGACCGGTACGGTCAGCGTGGGCACCAGCGGCAGTGAGCGCACCATCACCCACGTGGCAGCAGGTCGACTATCGGCCACCAGTACCGACGCGGTCAACGGCAGCCAGCTCCATGCCACCAATCAGGCACTGGGGGATCTGGCCGACGGCGCAGTGGTCTACGACCGCGGCACCGGAGGCACGCTCAATGAGGGCAGTATCACCCTGGCCGGTGATGCCGGCACCCGGATCACCAATCTGACCGACGCCACCTTGTCCACCGACAGCACCGACGCGGTCACCGGTCGTCAGTTGAACGCCACCAATGTGCGGGTGACCCAGAACGAAGGCGATATCGCCAATCTCACCACCAACCTGGGGGATATCGCCGCCGACAGCGCGTACTACCAGGCCAAATCCAGCGGTAGCGGCGCCAGTGCCAGCGGCACCGACAGCCTGGCGATGGGGCCGGCGGCGGTGTCCTCGGCAACTAATGCGGTGTCCATCGGCAATGGCGCTTCAAGCTCGGTGTTTGGCGGTGTGGCACTGGGCAGCGGATCGATCGCGAACCGCGAAGTGGCGAAGGTCTCCGGCCAGATCGTCGTGGGCAATGCCACCATTCAGTACAACACCTCGGACGCCGATCTAATGGGAGCGGTCTCCGTGGGTCGGGACGGTGAGTATCGCCAGTTGATCAACATCGCCGATGGTATCGAGGATCACGATGCGGTGACCATGCGTCAGCTCAAGGGGGCCGTGGGGTCGCTCTCGGATACGGGATCGCTGTATTTTCATGCCAACGGGGGAGGGGAAGTCGACGCCCTTGCCACCGGCGAAGGCTCTATCGCCATCGGACCTGCGACCACGGTCAATGGCGATGACGCCATCGGTATGGGGGTGAGCGCCAAGGTGGAGATAGGTGCAGCCGGTGCGGTTGCGATTGGCGACCAGAGCCACACCCTGCTGGAAGATGCGATTGCGGTCGGTAGTTCGGCAGTGTCCTCGGGCGAGCAGGCGATGGCTCTGGGTGCTGGAGCCAGCGCCAGTCAGGCTCTGGATGTGGCGCTGGGGGCCCAGTCGACCTCACAGGAGGCAATAGGCACCGAGTCAGGCATTATCTTCGGTGAACAGCATGAATACGCCGGCACTAACCCCATTGCTACCGTCAGCATCGGTGACGAAGGGCAGGAGCGAACCTTGACCCACCTGGCCGCGGGTCGAATCTCCGCTACCAGTACCGATGCGGTCAATGGCAGCCAGCTCCATGCGACCAATATGGCGCTTGAGGAAGTGGTGGCGTATGACCACTTCAACGACGGCAGCGTCGACTGGAACCACGTAACCCTGAAGTCGCCTGGTAGAGCCTTCGGCGGTACCGTGCTCGGTAATATTGCGGATGGGTCGCTTTCCGACACCAGTCTAGAGGCGGTCAACGGCAGTCAGCTCCACGCCACCAATGGTCGTCTCACCAATCTTGAAGGCGATGTCGGTGATATCCAGACGACCCTCGACAGCTTGGGGGGCGGCAGTGGCAACCCGGCCCAGAATGTCGTGCAATATGACCCAGATTCCAACCAGGGAAAGATCACTCTGGCTGGTGCCGACGGTGGTACCGTGATCAGCAATCTGGCCGAAGGCGATATCCATCAAGGCAGTACTGATGCGGTCAATGGTGGTCAGATCTGGGACTTGATGGAGGATATCGGCGACCTGGCACTGAGTGGTCAGGACACCAAGTACTTCCAGGCGAATTCGCAGGGAGACGCTGCCACTACTAGTGCTGCAGACACCGTTGCCATCGGAGGTGGCGCCAAGGCACAAGCTGAAGGAGGTGTTGCACTTGGTGATGGCGCTGTGGCCGATAGAGAAGGCATGAAGGGGGAGGAGGAAGCCTTTTCGCACGTGGCGGTGGAGTCATCCAAGGGAGCTGTTGCGGTCGGCAGCGAGGGTGGTGAACGTCAGATCACCCACGTCGCGGGGGGCACCGAGGACACCGATGCGGTCAATGTGCGCCAGCTCAGTGCCGTGCAAGAGGGAGCGGTCAACTACGATCGTAGCGAGGATGGTAGCGTCGACTACCACTCTGTCAGCCTGGGCAATGGCAGTGGCCCCACCCAGTTGCATAACGTGGCTGCCGGTTCGGCACCCACCGATGCGGTCAACATGTCGCAGCTCAATGAACTGAACCGTAAGTTCACTTCCGACTACAACCAACTCGACCACAAGATTGACGAAGTAGAGCGAGATGCCAGTGCGGGGATCGCGGCCCTGGCCGCCATGGGCGATGCACCCTATGTCGCAGGAAAGCTCACCTATCATGTGGGGACTGGCTACTACAACGGAGAATCGGCACTAGGTGTGAGCGTACGACGAACCGCTGATACTGGCCGCTGGAGTGTCGGTATGGGGATTGGCGCCTCCCACGGTGGCCCAACGGTCGGTCTGGGAATCTCCGGGGTCATCGATTGAGACCAGTGGGCAGGTCAAACGAAAACCTGGTCGTTCACCTTGGGTGCGGCTGTGTCGCAAGACACAGCGGTACTGACGGTGTCGCGATCACGGATGGTGATCGGCGTCGATGTGCAATGACAGGGGGCGCGGACGTCGAAGTAGCGGCATATGATGCTGCGGCCAGTCGAGTTGCGAGCATAGCGGGTCAGTCGTTTCGTCCTGGTTCCGGTCGGGTTTCAAGGGCGTCCACGCGAAAGCGCAGGGCGCCCTTGTCGTTTTCGGCGCGAAAACGCACGTTGAAACCTCTCAGGCTGACGCCGTACTGGCGATCGTCGTCACTGCCCTTGCTGCGATAGGCGGGGCGCGGGTCCTGGGCGAGGACCTGGGCGATCAAGCGACGCAAGGAACCATCGTTGTCGCTGCTGGAAAGCACCGCTTCGGCCTCGGCCGAGAACACCACCGGATGCTGCGTCGGCGCTTCAGGTGCAAAACCGGTACGGGCGTCGGGGCGACTCTCGGCCCAGGGCAGGTATGGCTTGATATCTACCACTGGTGTGCCGTCGACCAGATCGGCGCTCTTGAGCACCAGGCTGACGCCGTCGCGCGTATCGACGTCGATCAACTCCACCAGCGAGAGCCCGAGACGGTTGGGGCGGTGGGTGCTGCGGCTGGCAAATACGCCTATTCGTGCATTTCCTCCCAGTCGAGGCGGACGGACCATCGCTTTCCAGTGGGGCGGACTAAGGTGAAAGATGAAGGTCAGCCACAGGTGGCTGAACCCCTCCAGCCCACGTACGGCCATGGGATCGGCGAAGTCGCCCTCCAGCACCAGACGAGCTCTGGCATCTTCTGCAAGCCCTGGCTGACGGGGTACGCCGAACTTGTCCGGGAAGTCGCTGCGTATGGTGCCGATGGGCGTCAGGGTATAGAAGTCGTCGGGCATGATCTGGTGAGGCTCTGATGTCGAGGCGTTGATGTGGATGCTGTTACGTCGATGCTCTGATGTCGAAACTCTGATGACGCAGGAAGTGGGTCAGGGGTGACCTGAATGGCTCCAGCAACGTGCTTGCAGGTATCGTGACATGACAAAGCTCCAGTTGGGCATGAAACAGCGTCGCCGGGCATTAGGGTGGTCAGGAGTGTTGGATCGCGCCCGTTATCTGATTAGGCTTGGCGAACCTCGACGCGCCGGATTATCCATCTCCACTCCTGCAGGAGTTCCCTACATGTCCGAACCCAGAATGTCGCAAGCCATGCCGGTCGAGCGACGTTCCCGTATTCACTATCGCGAGGCCCTCGCCAAGGATGGCTCGGATCAGGCCGAAGTGTTCTATCACGCCGTCATGATGGGGGCCAGTCGCCACTACAGCCTGGCCCAGCGTCAGGCCTGGGCTTCGGCGCTGCCCAGGGATGGTTCCGCCTGGCGTGCTCGTCAGGCATTGTTTACTACCCTGGTGGCCGAGTGTGACGGTCGCTGCGTCGGCTTTGTCGAGTTGGACCCCGGTCGCGCGCGCGTCGAGACGCTCTATGTGTGGCCCTCGCTGACCGGCCAGGGCATCGGCGGCCGCTTGCTGTCGCTTGCCGAGGAGCGCCTGAGAAACGCCGGCGCCCGGCGGATGATCATCGAAGCCAGCCTGATGCTGGCAGAGCCACTGCTCGACGCTGGCTGGGAATCCCACGGTGAAGAGTGGGTCGAGCGCGCCGGAGAGCTGCTGCCACGGCTATGCATGAGCAAGCCGTTGGAGTGACCCCCGCTGGACGCTGGCCCCGCTGGACGCTGGAGAGCCCCCCCGCTGGAGTGACCCCGCTGGAGAGCCCCCTGAGAGTAATCTCCAGGAGTGCCCCCGAGAGTGCCCTTCAAGAATAGCCCCCAGGCATGGGCCAGGGTCCAGGCCGTGGGATTGCTTCTCGAAACGGGCAGGGCGTCAGCCTGCCGGGCCTTCCTCGACCATGCGCATGGACAGGTCGATGGCCTTCACGTCCTTGGTCAGTGCGCCGCTCGAGATGCAGTCGACACCTGTCTGGGCGATGGCTTTCAGCGTCGTCTCGTCGACATTGCCGGACGCCTCCAGCGTCGCCTGGCCTGCGACGCGGCGCACCGCTTCTCGCATGTCATCCAGTGAGAAGTTGTCGAGCATGATCACGTCGGCGCCGGCGGCCAGCGCCTGATCCAGTTCCTCGAAGGTCTCGACTTCCACTTCCACCGTCAGGTCACGCGCGATGCTGCGGGCCTCCTTCACGGCGCCGGCGATGCCGCCGCAGGCGGAGATATGGTTTTCCTTGATCAGGAAGGCGTCGTAGAGGCCGATCCGATGGTTGCAGCCACCGCCACAGGCCACCGCGTACTTCTGGGCGATACGCAGACCTGGCAACGTCTTGCGGGTGTCGAGCAGCCGCACACCGGTGCCCTCGAGCAGGTCGACGTAGTGGCGGGTGCGCGTGGCGGTGGCCGACAGCGTCTGCAGCAGGTTGAGAGCCGCGCGCTCGCCGGTCAGCAGGCTGCGTGCGGGGCCTGCCAGTTCGAGAAAGGGCTCGTCTGGCGTCAGTCGATCGCCGTCCGCGGCGTGCCAGGTCAGAGCGACCCGGGGATCGAGGCGGCGGAACAGCTCGTCGACCCAGGCCACGCCGCAGAGTATCGCCGGCTCGCGGCTGATGACGCGGGCCTTGCCCAGATGCTTTTCGGGAATCAGTTGGGCGGTGATGTCCACCGGACCGACGTCCTCGGCCAGCAGGCGAGCGGCACTGTTGCGGATGTCTTCGGCAAGGGCGTCCTGAAAGTGCATGGGTATCTCTGTATTGCGGCGCGTGGAGCCGACATTATAGGGGCACTAGCACCTCGACGTCAGTGGGCGAGGTGACGATCCCATATTCAGACAATGGAGACACCAGCATGCAGTGTCACGACGGGTGGCTCGACGGGGCCAGGCGAGTGCCTTCGCCCAACGTCAATGAACGACCCGAACGAGAAATATCGGCGGTGGTGGTGCATTCCATCAGTCTGCCGCCGGGTCAATTCGGCGGTGAGCACATCGAGGAACTGTTCACCAACCGTCTGGATCCCGAGGCCCACCCTTACTTCGCGGGCATCGCCGGGCTCAAGGTTTCGGCGCATCTGTTGATCCGTCGCGATGGAGAGTGTGTTCAGTTTGCGCCCTTCGAGGCGAGGGCCTGGCACGCGGGACGCTCCAGCTGGTTCGATGGCCATTGCCTGCGCCGCGAGCTCAACGACTTCTCGATCGGGATCGAGCTTGAAGGGGACGAGATGTCGCCCTATCGAGACGCCCAGTACCGTGCCCTGGCCCAGGTGCTGCACGCGCTGTTTGACGCCTACCCCGAGATCACCCCCCAACGACTGACCAGTCACGCGCGAATCGCTCCCCTGCGAAAGACCGATCCCGGCCCCTCCTTCGACTGGGCGTACCTGCGGCGCTGTTTGCAGCACCGCTAGATGAAGATGCGATGCATCGTTTCGGCATAGCGCGAGCCATCACCTTCAGGTCAAACGGTAGTTTGTTTACAAGTGGCTGACTTGAGGCGCTTAAGTCATACCCCCTTTGGGTTAAGCCATTGTGTTGCAGTGCAATATGAGGTAATTGAAAAATATTTCCATAGCTGCTTCAATTGGCAGTGCAGGGCGTTTGAGGTATCTTCTTGCCCAATCGTGCTCGTTTGGCACGGACATTCTAGTAATATTACTACATGCCTGACGCTGCGAGGCGGGCGGGGAATCACCCCCTCTATCCCGCTCGCTCATTGGCCTCGATCGTGGGGCAATGGACCCCCATCGTCATTCGGAGAGACGTTCTATGAGTCTTGGTTCAAGAGAAGATCTCGATCCGGTCGAAACCCAGGAATGGTTGGATTCCCTGGAGTCTGTTCTGGATCGTGAGGGCGAGGATCGTGCCCGGTACCTGATGACGCGGCTCGCCGACCGTTATCGCCAGGACGGCATGCAGGTGCCCTTCTCGGTCACCACCCCGCATCGCAACACCATTCCGGTGCACTGCGAGGCCCCGATGCCTGGCGATCTGTTCATGGAGCGTCGTATTCGCTCGGTGATCCGCTACAACGCCATCGCTCAGGTCATTCGCAACAACAAGGCGAAGCCGGGACTGGGTGGCCACATCGCCAGCTTCATGTCCTCCGCGACTCTCTACGACGTGGGCTTCAACCATTTCTTCCGTGCCCCCAACGGCGACTTCGAAGGCGACCTGATCTACATCCAGGGTCACGTGGCACCGGGCATCTACGCCCGCGCCTACCTCGAGGGCCGGCTGACCGAAGAGCAGATGGACAGCTACCGCCAGGAAGTCGATGGCAACGGCCTGTCATCCTACCCGCACCCGTGGCTGATGCCGGAGTTCTGGCAGTTCCCGACGGTTTCCATGGGTCTGGGCCCGATCCAGGCGATCTACCAGGCCCACGTCATGAAGTACCTGCACTCCCGCGAGCTGCACGACATGCAGGATCGCAAGATCTGGTGCTTCATGGGCGACGGTGAGTGTGACGAGCCGGAATCTCTCGGCGCCATCCACCTGGCCAGCCGCGAGAAGCTCGACAATCTGATCTTTGTTATCAACTGCAACCTGCAGCGTCTCGATGGCCCGGTGCGCGGCAACTCCCGCATCATCGACGAGCTCGAGGGTGTCTTCCGCGGTGCCGGCTGGAACGTGCTCAAGGTCGTCTGGGGTCGTCACTGGGACCCGCTCTTCGAGAAGGACAAGAAGGGCATGCTGCAGAAGCGCATGGACGAGGCGGTCGACGGCGACTACCAGAACTACAAGGCCAACGGCGGTGCCTACACCCGTGAGCACTTCTTCGGCAAGTACCCGGAGACCGCCGACCTGGTCAAGGACATGTCCGACGAGGACATCTGGAAGCTCAATCGCGGTGGCCACGATCCGTTCAAGGTCTACGCGGCGTACCACGAGGCGACCACCAAACCCAATGGTCGCCCCACCGTGATCCTGGCGCATACCGTCAAGGGCTACGGCATGGGTGGCGGCGACGGCGAGGCGGCCAACGAGGCGCACCAGGTCAAGACCATGGAGTACGAGGCGCTCAAGCGCTTCCGTGATCGCTTCGGCATCCCGATTTCCGACGACCAGCTCAAGGAAGTGCCGTACTACAAGCCGGACGACGATTCGCCCGAAATGAAGTACATGCACTATCAGCGCGAACAGCTGGGCGGCTATCTGCCGAGCCGTCGCAATGACTTCGAGGCGCTCGAGATTCCCGGCCTCGATGACAAGACCTTCGCCTCCCAGACCGGCGGCTCCAAGGGCCGCGAAGTGTCCACCACCATGGCCTTCGTGCGGATCCTCAATGGCCTGGTCAAGGACAAGAAGATCGGCAAGCGGGTGGTCCCGATCATCCCCGACGAGGCGCGCACCTTCGGTATGGAGGGCATGTTCCGTCAGCTCGGTATCTACACCTCCGAAGGCCAGAAGTACGAGCCGGTCGACAAGGGCCAGATCATGTTCTACCGCGAGGATCAGAAGGGTCAGATCCTCGAGGAAGGCATCACCGAGGCCGGCGCCATGTCTGCCTGGATTGCCGCGGCCACCTCGTACTCGAACAACAACACCACTCTGCTGCCGTTCTACATCTACTACTCGATGTTCGGCTTCCAGCGGATCGGTGATCTGGCCTGGGCCGCCGGTGACATGCAGGCTCGCGGCTTCCTGTGCGGTGGTACCGCCGGTCGTACCACGCTCAACGGCGAGGGTCTCCAGCACCAGGACGGTCACAGCCTGCTGCAGGCAGCGATGATCCCGAACTGCCGCACCTATGACCCGACCTACGGGCACGAAGTCGCGGTCATCGTGCAGGATGGTCTGAAGCGGATGTTCTCCGACAAGGAAAACTGCTTCTACTACCTGACCCTGATGAACGAGAACTACGAGCACCCCGAGCTCGAGGAGATTCCCGCCGAGGACATCATCAAGGGCATGTACCTGCTGCGCGAGACCAAGGGCAAGAAGGGCCACGTCCAGCTGCTGGGCTCCGGTACCATCCTGCGCGAGGTCGAGGCTGCCGCCGAGATACTGGCCGAAGAGTGGGGTGTGGGCTCCGACATCTGGAGCGTGACCAGCTTCAATGAGCTGCGCCGCGAGGCCCTGGGGCTGGATCGTCAGGCCTTCATCAACCCGGATGCCGACCCCGAGAAGCCTCACGTCACCAAGTGTCTGGAAGGGCGCAAGGGACCGGCGATCGCCTCGACCGACTACATGAAGCTGTACGCCGACCAGGTCCGCGCCTGGGTGCCGACCGACTATCATGTACTGGGCACCGACGGCTATGGTCGCTCCGACACCCGCGAAGCGCTTCGCCGGTTCTTCGAGGTCGACCGCTACTACGTCACCGTGGCGGCGCTCAAGGCGTTGGCCGATCGTGACGAGATCGACCGCAAGGTCGTGGCCGAGGCACTCAAGAAGTACGACATCGACCCGAACAAGCCCAACCCGCTCGAGGTGTAAGGCATCGGTTGGACTGTCCGGTGGCATGGCGGGCCGGTGGCCCGCCTCCGTCAAGAGTTTGAAGGAGCGCGACCTTGAGTAGCGAAATCATCAAAGTGCCCGATATCGGTGGTGACACCGATGTGGAAATCATCGAAGTCGCGGTGTCCGAAGGTGACGTGATCGAGCCGGAAGACACCCTGAT
Organism: Halomonas sp. MMSF_3323; assembly: GCF_030733595.1. Lineage (NCBI taxonomy): Bacteria > Pseudomonadati > Pseudomonadota > Gammaproteobacteria > Oceanospirillales > Halomonadaceae > Halomonas > Halomonas sp. MMSF_3323. The sequence goes on from NZ_JASHIT010000008.1 coordinate 81,142, forward strand.
TACCCTGGAATCCGACAAGGCCAGCATGGACGTGCCGGCGCCCAAGGGCGGCAAGGTCCTCAAGGTTCTGGTCAAGGAAGGCGACACCGTCTCGGAAGGCGATGACATCGTCGAGATCGAGGCCGAAGGTGGTGGCGACGCCGACGAGGATGCTGACGCCGACGCCGATTCGGCTGAAGAGTCGCAGGCCGATTCCGGCGGCGACGAGCAGGAAGCGCCCAAGTCCGACGACAAGCCGGCACCGAAGAAGAAGAGCGGCGGTGGCAGCAAGACCGTCGAGATCAAGGTGCCGGACCTGGGTGGCTCCAGCGACGTCGAGATCATCGAGGTGGCGGTGTCCGAAGGCGACGAGGTCGGCGAGGAAGACACCCTGATCACCCTGGAGTCCGACAAGGCCTCCATGGACGTGCCGAGCCCCCACGCCGGCAAGTTGGTCAGCCTGAACGTCAAGGAAGGGGATACCGTCTCCGAAGGTGACGTCATCGGCTCCATGGAAGTCGCCGGTGAAGGCGATGATGGCGATGACGACTCTGCCGATGAGTCGGCCGATGAGTCTGCCGATGAGTCTGCCGATGATAGTGCAGCCGAGTCCGCCGAAAGCGCGTCGGAAGAGCAGGAAGAGGACGATTCCGACGACGAGGCCGCCGAAGGTGGTCGTCAGGAGGTTCGTGTCCCCGACCTGTCCGGTTCCAGCGACGTGCCGATCATCGAGATGGCCGTCAGCGAAGGTGACGAGGTGGACGTCGAGGACGCCCTGATCACCCTGGAGTCCGACAAGGCCTCCATGGACGTGCCGAGTCCGTTCAAGGGCAAGGTGGTGGAGCTGTCGGTGAAGGAAGGCGACAGTGTCTCCGAGGGTGACCTGATCGGCTACATCGAGGTCGCCGGCGCGGCGCCCAAGAAGAAGGCGCCGAAGAAGGACGCTCCCAAGAAGGACGCCCCGAAAAAGGATGCCCCGAAGAAGGACGCGCCCAAGCAGCAGGCGGCGTCCGGTCAGGGCTCTGCGGTGGCCGACAAGCCGCGTGATGCCAAGAGCGTCCACGCCGGCCCTGCGGTGCGCATGCTGGCCCGCGAACTGGGTGTCGACCTGGCCCTGGTGAAGCCCTCCGGTCCCAAGGACCGAGTGCTCAAGGAAGACGTGCAGAACTACGTCAAGCAGGCCATGGCCAACCAGGGCAAGGGCAAGAGCGACGCCGCTGCGGCACCTGCTGCCGGGGGCTCTGGCATTCCGCCGATCCCGGATCAGGACTTCAGCCAGTTCGGCGAGATCGAAGAGAAGCAGATGGGCCGCCTGATGAAGATGGGCGCCAACAATCTGCATCGCAGCTGGGTCAATATTCCCCACGTCACGCAGTTCGACGAGGCGGACATCACCGAGCTCGAGGCCTTCCGCAAGTCGATGAAGGCCGAGGCGGAAGCCCAGGGCGCCAAGCTGACTCCGCTGCCGTTCCTGATCAAGGCGTGCGCCTATGCCTTGAACAAGTACCCGCAGTTTAACGTCAGCCTCAAGGCCGACGGCGAGACCGTGGTGCAGAAGAAGTACGTGCACATCGGTATTGCCGTGGACACGCCCGATGGCCTGATGGTGCCGGTGATCCGCGATGCCGACAAGAAGTCGCTGATCGACCTGGCCAAGGAGTCGGTGGAGCTGGCCAAGAAGGCTCAGTCGAAGAAGCTCAAGCGTGACGAGATGACCGGTGGTTGCTTCACCATCTCGAGCCTGGGCTCCATCGGCGGGACCGCCTTCACGCCCATCGTGAACCCGCCGGAGGTGGCGATCCTCGGGGTTTCCAAGGCGTCGATGAAGCCGGTGTGGAATGGCGCGGACTTCCAGCCGCGACTGATGATGCCGCTGTCGCTGTCCTATGACCACCGTGCCGTCAACGGCGCCGATGCCGCGCGCTTCACCGCGTTGCTGGGACAGTTGTTGACCGACGTGCGTCGCCTTCTGCTGTAATTCAGGCCGAATGCGAGAACAGAACGGCGCCGCAAGGCGCCGTTTCTCGTCCTGCCGTCAGCTCTGACAGCGTGCCATGTGGATGTGCCAGGCCGGGCGAATCGTGACGCTTCTATGACTCCTGACCAAAGTGCAATCTAGATGCCAGCAGCTTGATGTTAAACGCTTTTTCTGCAGGTTTTCGGTGAGTTGCGAGTAACCTCAGGTTGTGTCGCCAAGACGGCACGGGTATTGTTCGCTTAACCCATTCTTCACCCCGACTTTTCGCTTTCTCGAAGGAGTTCCAACGATGCGCTTGATCCTCTTGGGTGCCCCGGGTGCCGGCAAGGGCACCCAGGCCCAATTCATCTGTGAGCGCTACGATATCCCACAGATTTCCACTGGTGACATGCTGCGTGCAGCGGTCAAGGAAGGCAGTGAACTGGGCCTCAAGGTGAAGGAAATCATGACCACCGGTGGCCTGGTCTCCGATGACATCATCATCGCCCTGGTCAAGGAACGCATCACCCAGCCTGACTGCGCCAACGGTTTCCTGTTTGACGGCTTCCCGCGCACCATTCCCCAGGCCGATGCCATGAAGGAAGGTGGCGTCAAGATCGATCACGTGCTCGAGATCGCCGTGGCCGACGAGGAAATCGTCAATCGTTTGGCGGGTCGTCGGGTCCACCCGGCGTCCGGCCGCGTCTACCACGTCGACCACAATCCGCCCAAGGAAGACGGCAAGGATGATGTGACCGGCGAGGCGCTGGTTCAGCGTGATGATGATCGCGAGAATACCGTTCGCAATCGTCTGTCGGTCTACCACGAGCAGACCGAGCCGCTGGTGGGCTACTACCAGCAATGGGCCCAGCAGGCGCCTGAGGATGCCCCGCGCTATCATCGCGTGGAAGGCGTGGGGAGTGTCGATGACATCACCCGTCAGGTGCGCGAGGCCCTCGAAGGCTGATCTACCGCACCACGCTTGCTGCATTCGACTCACGGCTCGCCCCAAGGCGGGCCGTGAGTCGTTTATAATGTGCCGGATTCACTACCAGGATGAGCCTGACATGACCTTGATTGTGGCCCTCGATGCCTCCTCGAGCGCCTGCTCCGCGGCCCTGCTGCGTCGCCAGGAGGGTAGCCCGGACGAGGTGATAGCGCGTTTTGCGCAGACCCCGCGAGAGCATACCCGCCGTCTGTTGCCGATGGTCGACGAAGTGCTGGCCGAGGCCGGGGTGGCGGCCAGCGAACTGGACGCCGTGGCCTACGGGCGCGGACCAGGCTCCTTCACAGGCTTGAGGATTGCCGCGGGTGTGGCCCAGGGGCTGGCCTACGGACTGGACCGCCCGCTGGTCGGTGTATCGACGCTGGAGGCACTGGCGCTGGGCGGCCACCTGCGCCATCGCTATCGCTACATGGTCACCGCGCTGGACGCCCGCATGGGCGAAATCTACGTCGGTGCCTGGCGGGTCGAGGATGGGCGGCCGTTGGCACTGATGGACGAAGCGGTGCTGCCGCCCGAACGGCTGGTGCTGCCCCGCGAGCATGAAGACCATGATTGGGTGGGACTGGGGTCTGGCTGGGCGCTGTGGGATCAGATGCCCGCCGAGATCCAGGCCAGCCTCAACCTGACCGTGACCGATGCCGACCCTGCCGCCGAGGACATGGTGCGGCTGGCCGTCGAGGTCTTTGTCGCAGGCGATGCCCAGCGCCCCCATGACGCCCAGCCCGTCTATCTGCGCGATCAGGTGGCCTGGAAGAAGGCCGAGCGAAAGGCGCGTTCGTGAGTGTTCGCCTGAGCCCTGACATGGCGCTGCCTTTCGTTATGGACAGCGATCCCGAGGCGGCGCTGGCGCTGGAATGGGATGACCAGGGTCGGCTGGTGCTGGTCGGTGACGAGGCCCGCTATGGCAAGCCGCTGTGGGTGGACTTCGTCGGTGGGCGAGCCGGCCACCGACGGCGTTTCGGCGGCGGGCGCGGTCAACTGGTGGCTCGGGCCTGTGGTCTTGCCAAGGGCGTCACCCCGAGCATCATCGATGCCACCGCGGGTCTAGGCCGTGACGCCTTCGTGCTGGCGAGCCTGGGCGCCGAGGTGCTGCTGATCGAGCGGGTAGCCGCGATTGCGGCCCTGCTGGATGACGGACTCCGGCGTGCCCGGGAGGATAGCGACACTCAGGAAGCGGCGGCGCACATGCACCTTGCCCATGGCGACAGCAGTCGTGAGCTTGGCGACATCGTGGCAGCGGCCGGGGTAGCCCCGGAAGTGATCCACCTGGACCCGATGTTCCCCCACCGCGACAAGTCGGCCCTGGTCAAGAAGGAGATGCGGCTGTTTCGCGAGTTGGCGGGGGACGATGACGATGCACCGCGGCTATTGGAAGCGGCGCTGGACGTCGCCAGCCACCGCGTGGTGGTCAAGCGTCCGCGCAAGGCGCCTCCCATAGCAGGCCCCGAGCCGAGGCATCGACTCGAGGAGAAGACCAGCCGCTACGACATCTACGTGCACCGCTCGCTCAAGGCTGAGCGCTGACCTCCGAGGGAGCCTCGGCGGCCTCCTCGCGGTGACGGCTGATCAACGCCAGTCGCCGTCGCAGCGAGGCGTCGAGCAGGCGTGAGGCCCGCTGGGCCGCGCGCTTGAGGCACTCGTCGAAGTGCAGCCGGTCCTGCTCGAGCCACACCCAGCCTTCCTGTTCCAGGGTATCGATCAGGGTCTCGAACAGCTTGGGGTCGAAGAACTCCGGTGCCTCGCGACCGCTGAGGAGTCCAAGGCGCTCCGACAGCGCACGCGAGCGCTCCTTCAGGGTGGCCCGGTCCAGTGCCCCCGATCCGGATCGCAGCAGCACCTCGATCAGCAGGGCGTTGCGCTCCAGCGATGGCTGGATCATGCGGCCGATCAGTTCGAGGCGTTCTCGGCCTTCTAGGCTTTCCACCGGCGTAAAGCCTTCGCCATGGCGCTCCAGCAGCCCCAGGTCCACCTGGACGGCAAGAATGGCCGCGAGGCGTTCCTTCATGTCCGCGCTTTCATCGACACAGAACTCCCGGGCCAGCGGTGGCCAAAGCGGCGTCAACAGGTCGCAGAGTTCGTGGAGGCTGCGTTGGTGGCGGCTGCGAAAGGCGAAGGCGACCAGCGCCGGCAGGGCGAACAGGTGCAGCACGTTGTTGCGATACCAGGCCAGCAGTGCCGCTTGCTCGGGCGTGGCGCTAACGATGTCACCAAGGCTATGGGCGTGGCGCTCGACCATGTCCAGGTCCACCGCCCTGGCGATGCAGGCTTCCGGAGACTCGTCGGGCAGACTGGGTCTTTCGCCGCAGGCGGGGCTGTCGGCCAGGCGACAGAGCAGGGCGAGCTGGTCGGTCAGGGTGGCGTACTCCAGGGCGCGGTGCGGCGACGAGAGTAGCGCTAGGCCTGTCAGGTTGATGGCATTCAGCGCCGCCACCCGGTTGATGCGCCGGGTCAGGGATCTGCCAAGCGTGGTGACCGTCGGTGCCAGCCAGTCGGGGCGCGGCGACTCGTCGTCTCGCCAGCCGGGGGCGTGGCTATCGAGAAAGCCCCCGATGGGCAGCGGCTCGCCGATATTGACCGATACCCGGCCGTAGGGCTCGCGCAGACGTCCGAGCACCCGCAGCAGATCCAGCGGGGACTCCTTGCGCTTCTTGCCACCGCCCAGTTCGCGCTGGTAGCTGGAGTTCTCGAGAATACGCTCGTAGCCGATATAGACCGGAACAAAGACCATCGGCCGCTCGTCGACCCGCTGGCAGCGCAGGAAGGACCGCAGTGTCATCGCCAGCATGCCGGGACGAGGCGTGAGCATGCGACCGCTGCGGGAACGACCGCCTTCGATGAAGTACTCCATCGGATAGCCCCGGGCCAGCAGGCGGTGCAGATATTCGTTGAACACCGCGCCGTAGAGGCGGTTGTCGCGAAAGCTGCGACGCAGGAAGAAGGCGCCACCACGTCTCAGCAAAGGGCCGATCAACGGCATGTCAAGGTTGCGTCCTGCGGCGATGTGGGGCGGCATCAAGCCTTCGCGGTAGAGCACGTAGGACAGCAGCAGGTAGTCGATATGGCTGCGGTGGCAGGGCACGTAGATCAGGGTGTGATCCTCGGCCAGGGCCTTGACCTCTTCCAGACCATTGACGTCGACGCCGTCGTAGAGCCGGTTCCACAGGCGCTTCAAGGCACCGGCCAGAAAGCGCAGCACCGGATAGGTCATGTTGGCCGCGATCTCGTGGCCATAGCGTCTGGCGCGTCGCTTGAGTCGTTTGTGTGAGCTGGCCTTCTCTGCCAGTTGGTCGATCTCCCGACGCACCTCGTCGCTTGCCACCACTCCCTGAATCATCGTGCTGCGGTGCGACAGGTCCGGCCCCAGCACCCGCGTACGCACCCGGCGAAAGTGTACCCGCAACAGCCTTGCCGCCTTGCGGTTGGTGCGTGGGGCGTCACCGTCATGCAGTTCTTCGAGGTGCAGCGGGGCGCCGAACTGGATTTCCACGTCGCGGCCGTTGACCAGCACCGACAGCGCTCGCCGCAGTCGTCCGGTCAGGCGCCAGCTGTCCGCTGCCAGCAGATGCCAGAGGCCGAAGTCCTTGCCCGGGGCTCGCCCCCAGAACACACTGACGGGCACCAGCTGTATCCGGGTGTCGCTGGTGATCAGCTCGGTGAAGGGCGCGACACCGGTGGCTTGGCCCGGCCACAGCCGGAACCGGCGTGCCGGCAGCGCCACGCAGCGCGGCAGGTTGCTGTCGGGCAGCGCCAACCGGCCACGCGCCGGGGGCAGGCCATGACGTTGGCAGTAGCTGTCCAGCAGCAGGGCGTCGCTCAGCGAGGGGCGCGGTAGCACATAGAGCGTCGGCAGCTGCGGATCCAGCGCCAGTTTATCCGGCGTCGGTTCCGCCAGCCGAACCTCGGTCCACAGTTCGATGAGTCGGCGCAGCGGTGCGCGAAGCATGCCAGGCATAGCAATTCCGTTGTTCGGGGCAGTAGGCGAGGACCGTCTGCGGGCCATCCATGTCGTGCCGTCAGTATAACGATCGGGTAGGGTGGCGCCATGATCTGCTTGATATCCGGTTGATATGACACCGCCAGGGAGACGTGCAGCATGACCACCGCGTGGCGACAGCATAATCGCGTCGATCTATTGCCGGAGGCCGATCGCTTCCTGCCGGCGCTGTTCGAGGCGGTGGCCGAGGCCCGTCAAAGCGTGCTGATCGAACTTTATCTGATGGAGTCCGGCGAACTGGCCGACCGCGTCATCGAGGCGCTGGTGGCCGCATCGCAGCGCGGCGTCGCCGTCTATCTACTGTTGGACGGTTTCGGCGCCATGGGGCTTTCAGGCCAGGATAGAGAACGCCTGGTCGCATCCGGCGTGTGGTTGCGGGACTTCAACCCGCTGGGCTGGCACTCGCTGGGACGCAACGTCAGTCGTGATCATCGCAAGCTGGTGGTGGTGGATCAGCGACTGGCCTTTACCGGGGGCTTTGGCGCCGTCGATGAGTTCCTGGCGGCCTGGTTCGAGGTGGCCGTGCGTGTCGAGGGCCCGGTGGTGGCCGACTGGGTGGCGCTGTTTGCCCAGGTGTGGAACTCGCCGTTGACCAGAGGCGCCCCGCAGGCACCGGCGCTGCCGTCGTCGAGTGGCGAGAGGCGCCATGACCCTGGAGTCAGGGCACGGGTGATCTGGGGACGGGGTTACCGCTTTCAGGCCATTCGCCACTCACTGCAGGAGCGAATCGCCCGCGCCGAACGGCGCCTGTGGCTGTGTACGCCCTACTTTGTGCCCACCCTGGGGCTGAGGCTCAGGCTGCAGCGCGCGGCGCGCAAGGGCCGTGACGTGCGCCTGCTGCTGCCAGGACGGGACCACGACCATCCCGGTATCCGCTACGCCGGGCAGCGCTTCTACTCTCGGTTGCTGCGGGCAGGGGTGCGCATCTACGAGTTCCAGCCAAGCTTCATCCACGCCAAGTTCGTGGTCGCCGATGACTGGGTCAGCCTGGGGTCCTGCAACTTCGACCACTGGAGCCTGCAGTGGAACCTCGAGGCCAATCAGGAGGTCGAGGACGCCGTCCTGGCCGACGAGGTCGCGGCGCTGTTCGAGCGCAATTTCGCGGCGAGTCGTGAGATCACCCGGGAAAGCTGGGCGCGCCGCTCCTGGTGGGCCAGGATCAGGACCTGGCTGTACGGCACCCTTGATGGCTGGCTGACCCGCTTGCGCTGAGGCGCCGGCTGTCGCTTGCTCCGGTGCTGACCAGCGCCTGGCCTGTGACTCGCTATCGCTTGGCCTGTGACTCGCTATCGCCTGGCCTGTGACGCGCTATCGCTTGGCCTGTTATTCGCTAGCGCTTGCCCTGTTATTCGCTATCGCTTGCCTTTGGGGCCTTTGGCCTGGGGTCTGCCCTGGCCGCCCTTGCTCTTGTTGCCTTGCCCCTTGTTGCCATGCCCCTTGTGGCCTGCCTTGCCACCCCTGCCGCCGGCTGGCGCCTTGCCGCGGGGCTTGGGCTTGGGGGTGTCCGGCGGTACCCGGAAGTGCAGGTACAGATCCAGCACCAGTTCCGGCAACTGACCGACCAGGCGCTCGAGTCGCTCGCCTTCCCCGGCCAGATCGGCCATGTCGGGCTCGTCGGCGAACAGTCCCGACAGCGCCATGAAGGGCAACAGCAGTGTGGCCACGGTTTCTTCATCGCCCTCGAACCAGGCGGCCTCGTCGAGGAAGACGCCTTCCATGAAGCCGGCACACCAGTCGCCGATGGGCGTCTCTTCCGCCGCCATGCCGTCCAGCGTCAGCTCGAAGGGCAGCTCGGGGAGACCGCCGCCTTCCAGCACACCGATGGCGTTGGCCCTGAGCTGCTCGAGCAGGCCCAGGATGATCTCCCTTTCCTGGTCGCTTTCGAACTCGGGGGTGCCGTGAAACAGCTCCGCGACCCAGGCGGCAGCCTCGACATCCCGCGGCGCCACCGCCAGCGCGACCAGGAAGCCGTGGGCGCCGATCAGGTCCAGCGCATCGGGACCGGCGCGCTCCTCGAGAAAGTCATCGAGCAGGTCCAGAGCGTCGTCTTCGAGCAAGGGGAGGGGGAGCGGCGTTTCGGCGTCGGACATGGGGCGCTCACTTGGCGAGGGGATGACTGGACGGTGGTCTTTACCGTCCCCGTTCGAGGCGGCATTCTAGCACTCCTTTACCTACTCTGACTGCGTCATGACCTCGACCCGGCCATCAATTCGCCCGCGCGCTCGCGGTGACTCTCCCACCCCGGTGTTGCCCGACGTCGACGACGCCTGGCTTCAGTCACTCGACGTCGCTGCCCTGCGCCAAGCGCTGATGGCAAGAGTCGTGGAGGCGGTGGCGCTGTGTCGTGACTATCATCCTGGGCTGCCGGAGCCGAAGGTGTGGTGCGATCTGCGCGGCAAGGGCGCAGGGCAGGCCCACTTCGGTCGCGGCGGACTGCGCTTCAATGGCCAGCTGCTGGAAGAAAATCGCCACACCTTCTTCACCGAGGTGGTGCCCCACGAGGTGGCCCACTGGCTGGTCTGGCACCTGGAAGATGGGCCTACCTTTCGCCCCCATGGCAGGGAGTGGCAGACCGTCATGCTCAGGCTGTTCGGCTTGGCCCCCCGGGTCACCCATCGCTTCGATACCGCCCGCTCGAGTCCCGTTCCGTATCGCTATCGCTGCGCCTGTCGCGAGCACGGATTCTCGGCGCGGCGTCACGCCAACGCCCAGGCCGGTCAAGAGTATCGCTGCAGGCACTGTCGCGGCCGACTGTGCCTGGTTGGGAAGAAGTGCTGAAATTTGCGCTTAACCTCTTGTTATAAAATAAAAAAATAGTCATACCAATGTCTAAGGGGAAACCCTGGCCTGGCGACGTTATGCTGGCTGTCAGGTTATTCGCGCCGGTCGGTCTCTCTTATTCAGGCGGCTGGCTCTTCACTTCGATGGGTATCCAAGGACAGAGCACCATGAGCGATCATCAGCACGTCTATCCGGTTTCCGATGCGTTTGCCAAGACCGCCTGGGCCGACAAGGCCACCTACGACAAGCTCTATCGGCAGTCGGTGGAAGATCCCGAGGGCTTCTGGAAGGAGCAGGCCGCACGCCTTGACTGGATCAAGCCGCCGCAGACCATCAAGTCGGTATCCTTCGCCAGCGACAATGTCGATATCCGCTGGTTCGAGGATGGCACCCTCAACGTGGCGGCCAACTGCCTGGATCGACACCTCGACAAGCGTGGCGACAAGCCGGCGATCATCTGGGAAGGGGACGATCCGAACGAATCTTCGGTGATCACCTACCGCGAGCTGTACGAGCGTACCTGCCAGCTGGCCAACGCCCTGAAGTCCATGGGGATCGGCAAGGGTGACACCGTGACCCTGTACATGCCGATGATCCCGGAAGCCGCCATGGCCATGCTGGCCTGCGCCCGTATCGGTGCGGTGCACTCGGTAGTGTTCGGCGGCTTTTCTCCCGACGCCCTGGCCCAGCGGGTCAAGGACGCTGCCTCACGGGTCATCATCACCGCCGACCAGTCCGTACGCGGTGGCAAGCAGGTACCGCTGAAGGACAACGTCGACGCCGCCCTGACCCGTGACGGCACCGACGTGGCCGAGAAGGTGCTGGTGGTCAAGCGTACCGGCGGTGACATCGAATGGCACGAGGGACGTGACGTCTGGTACCACGACGTGGTGGCCGATCAGGACACCGACTGCCCCGCCGAAGAGATGGGTGCCGAGGATCCGCTGTTCATCCTGTATACCTCCGGCTCCACCGGCACCCCCAAGGGGCTCAAGCACACCACCGGCGGCTACCTGACCTACGCCAGCCTCACCCACCAGTACGTGTTCGACTATCACGAGGACGAGGTCTACTGGTGCACCGCGGACGTGGGCTGGGTCACCGGCCACAGCTACATCGTCTATGGGCCCCTGGCCAACGGCGCGGTGACCCTGATGTTCGAGGGGGTGCCGAGCTATCCGACCCACGGGCGGATGGGCGAGATCGTCGACAAGCACAAGGTCAATATCCTCTACACCGCCCCCACCGCGGTGCGCGCCCTGATGGCCCACGGCGACAAGGTGATGGACTCCAGCTCTCGGGATAGTCTGCGCCTGCTTGGCTCGGTGGGCGAGCCGATCAACCCCGAGGCCTGGGAGTGGTTCTACCGGGTGATCGGCAACAGCAAATGCCCGATCGTCGATACCTGGTGGCAGACCGAGACCGGCGGCATCATGATCACCCCGTTGCCCGGTGCCATCGACCAGAAGCCGGGCTCCGCGACCCTGCCGTTCTTCGGTGTGCAGCCGGCGCTGGTGGACAACGAAGGCAAGCGCCTCGAGGGCGCCACCGACGGCAACCTGGTCATCCTCGATTCCTGGCCGGGACAGGCGCGCTCCATCTGGAACAATCACGAGCGCTTCATCCAGACCTACTTCTCCACCTACGAGGGGACTTACTTCACCGGTGACGGCTGTCGCCGTGACGAGGACGGCTACTACTGGATCACCGGCCGGGTGGACGACGTCCTCAACGTGTCCGGTCACCGCATGGGCACCGCCGAGATCGAGTCCTCGCTGGTGGCACACTCAGCGGTGGCCGAGGCCGCCGTGGTGGGCTTCCCCCATGACATCAAGGGGCAGGGTATCTATATCTACGTGACCCTCAACGACGAGGCCGAACCCACCGACGAGCTCAAGAAGGAACTGACCCAGTGGGTGCGCAAGGACATCGGCCCGATCGCCTCGCCGGATCATATCCAGTGGGCACCGGGACTGCCCAAGACCCGCTCGGGCAAGATCATGCGCCGGATTCTGCGCAAGATTGCCGCCAATGAGTGTGATGGCCTCGGCGACACCAGTACCCTGGCCGATCCTTCGGTGGTCGAGGATCTGATCGAGCACCGCGCCGCCAAGTAAGGCTCATGGCGTAACAGCAGGTCCCGCGGGCCGGCTGCCGGAAACTTCCGGCGCCGGCCCGTTTTTGCATAGTGACGGAGGCCGCAGAGTCGGCACCACGGGTAGCCGTTGAGGATGCTTGCGTCAGGGCGCTTGGGAAAGCCGGCAACCATGGGGTAACATGCTGTGCAAACAAGCGTCTTGCGTTGCGGCGTCCAGGCCTGACACGCTGCATCGGAATCCGGAGGAGAGTCCATGGCCTTTGCCCAGAAATTCATCGTAGCCGATGATCATCCGCTGTTCCGTGCCGCCCTGACGCAGGCGCTTCGCCAGCTCGCGCCCCAGGCCGAAATCATCGAGGCCGACACCATGGAGGCCACCTCGGACGTGGTCATTCGCCACCCCGACGCGGACCTGATCCTGCTCGATCTGCACATGCCTGGAGCCCACGGCTTCTCCGGGCTGATCCAGCTGCGTGGTCAGACCCCGGATGTGCCGGTGGCGGTGGTATCCGGCAGCGATGAAGTGCACGTCGTGCGCCGCGCCATCGACTACGGTGCCTCGGGGTTCATTCCCAAGTCCTCGTCGCTGGCGTTGATCGCCGAGGCGGTGGGCGAGATCCTCGACGGCGAAGTGTGGCTACCGGAAGAGATGGCCGACGCCCTGGGTGAGGCCAACGAGGAAGAGGCGCGCTTTGCCGAGGCCATCGCCTCGCTGACGCCTCAGCAGTTCCGCGTACTCAACATGTTGACCGAAGGCCTGCTCAACAAGCAGATCGCCTACGAGCTGAACGTCTCCGAGGCCACCATCAAGGCCCACGTGACCGCCATTCTCAGAAAGCTGGGCGTGCACTCGCGCACCCAGGCGGTGATCGCGGCCCAGAAGCTCGAGGTCGAGCCACCCAAGGTCGAATCCTGACGCGGTTGCTTGCGCATCGACGACACCCCGCCCAGGCGGGGGGTCGTGGTTCTGGGGCTTGCGACACCACCGCCAGCGGGGGCCCAGTCCTATGCTGGCGCCGGCCCTGGTGGCAGCCAGCCGGTGTTCATTCGACGTCGTCCGGCAGCACCAGCCGGTCATGGCGGCCCATCAGAAAATCCTGATTCATTGCCAGCGCCTCGCGCAGGAAGTCCCACAGCAGACGCACCCGGGCAAGCTGGCGCTGCTCCTGCCGGGCGGTGATCCAGAACTGACGCACCACCGATACTTCATCCTCCAGCAGCGGCATCAGCCCGTCTCGTCCCGCCGTCATGAAGCACGGCAGAATGCCCAGGCCTGCGCCGCTCTCGGTGGCCATCATCTGGGTCGTCACGCTGGTGCTGCGAAGCGCAAAGTGGGTCTGCTGCGCCTGTTGCACCTGCGGCGACAGCAACGGATCCAGGTAGTTGAGCTGCTCGCTGAACAACAGGTCGTCCACGTAGCCGATCAGCGGATGTGTGCCCAGCTGGGCAAGCTGCTGCGGTGCCCCGTGGCGCTCGACGTAGTGCCTCGCCGCGTAGAGCTTGAGCCGGTAGTCGCACAGTCGCGAGGTGACCAGGCCGGGGTTGCCCGGTCGTTCGATGGTGATCGCCAGGTCTGCCTCATGGCGGCTGAGATTGACCACGCGAGGCAGCGCCAGCAGGTCCAGGGTGAGGCCGGGATGACGCCGGCAGAAGGCGCTGAGCAGCGGGGCCACCACCCAGGTCCCGAAGCCTTCGGTCACGCCAAGTCGGATCTGGCCCTCCAGGCGCAGGTTCTGATCGGTCAGACTGTCGGCGGCCTCGTCGGCGTGTCGGGCCATCTGTTCCGCGTGGCTCTTCAGACGTTCGCCGGCGGGAGTCAGGCGGTAGCCATGGGTGCTGCGTTCGAACAACTGGGTGTTGAGTCGCTGTTCGAAGCGGCGGGTTCGCCGCGACAGGGTCGAGTGGTCAACGCCCAGCCGTCGGGCGGCGTCGGACAGGCGGGCATGCCTGGCCACCTCGAGAAAGACCTGAAGGTCCTGCCAATCGAGCAAAAATCACCTCCGCTGAGCGACGACGTCGTGGACTTCGATGTGTTTGTGGTTGTGCATCAGTGCACAAGCAATGTGCCTGGCTGGCCGTTGTTTGGCCATCCTACCTGTGTCTAGACTGGTCAGCATGGATAGCCGTGCCGTGGTGCACACCGCCACAGCGATCAAGGCGGCTGCTGGCATGGCAGTACGCCCAGTCCATCTCATACGACGCCACGCTCATGCACAACGACAACAGCCGGAGCACGCCCATGTCAGTCCGCGAAATTCCCATGATCATCGATGGCCAGGCCGTCCCCTCGCAGTCCAGCGAATGGCGCGATGTGATCAATCCGGCGACCCAGCAAGTGGTCGCGCGGGTGCCGTTCTGTACCCTGGAGGAGGTCGACCGGGCCGTTGCCAGCGCCCATCAGGCCTTTGCCACCTGGCGCAAGGTGCCGCTGGCCAAGCGCATGCGCATCATGCTCAAGCTGCAGGCGCTGATTCGCGAGCATACCCCGGAGCTTGCCGCCCTGATCACCGAGGAGCACGGCAAGACCCTGCCCGACGCTGAAGGTGAAGTCGGTCGTGGTCTCGAGGTGGTCGAACACGCCTGCTCGATCACCTCGCTGCAACTGGGGGAGCTTGCCGAGAACGCCGCCAACGAGGTGGACGTCTACACCCTCAACCAGCCGCTGGGGGTAGGTGCCGGCATCACCGCCTTCAACTTCCCCATCATGTTGCCCTGCTTCATGTTCCCGCTGGCCATTGCCACCGGCAACACCTTCGTGCTGAAGCCCTCCGAACAGGACCCGAGCTCCACCCTGCGCCTGGTGGAACTGGCGCTCGAGGCCGGTGTCCCCGCCGGTGTGCTCAACGTGGTGCATGGCGGCCCTGATGTCGCCAATCACCTGTGCGAGCACCCGGATATCAAGGCCATGTCGTTTATCGGGTCCACCCATGTCGGCACCCAGCTTTATCGCCGTGCCAGCGAGTCCGGCAAGCGCGCTCAAGCCATGATGGGTGCCAAGAACCACTGTGTGGTGATGCCTGACGCCAACCGCTCTCAGGCCATCAACAACCTGCTGGGGTCGGCCTTCGGCGCCGCCGGCCAGCGCTGCATGGCCAACTCGGTGGTGGTGCTGGTCGGCCAGGCCCGGGAGTGGCTCGAGGATATCGTCGAGGGGGCTCGCAACATGAAGGTGGGGCCGGGCACCGACCGCGAGGCGGATCTCGGGCCTCTGGTGTCACCGGCGGCCAAGGATCGTGTCGAAGGCTTGATCGCCAAGGGCGAACAGGAAGGCGCTCGGCTGCTGGTCGACGGACGTGGCTGCCAGGTCGAGGGCTACCCCGACGGCAACTTCGTCGGCCCAACCCTGTTCGCCGGCGTGACGGCGGACATGAGCATCTATCGTGAAGAGGTGTTCGGTCCGGTGCTGTGCGTGGTCGAGGTGGACACGCTGGACGAGGCCATCGCCTTCGTCAACGCCAACCCCAACGGCAATGGTACTTCCATCTTCACCAATTCCGGCTGGGTGGCGCGTCGCTTCGAGAGCGATATCGATGTCGGTCAGGTGGGCATCAATGTGCCGATCCCGGTGCCGGTGGCCTACTTCAGTTTTACCGGCTCGCGCGCCTCCAAGTTGGGTGACCTTGGCCCCAATGGCAAGCAGGCCATCAGCTTCTGGACCCAGACCAAGACGGTGACCGCGCGTTGGTTCGAACCGGAGAACGTCTCGAGCGGCATCAACAGCACCATCTCGCTCGGCTGATCCTGGGAGCAGGCATGCTGGCGCAGCGGCCAGGTCCTGCCTGACTCGAGCTCTCCGGCCTGGCCCTGCTGCAGGCTGCGATGCCCCCGTCAAGGGGGCATCGTCGTTTTCGGCAGCGGCGACCCGGCATTCGATCAAAGTACCAGAGCGCCAGATTGACCTTTACGTTAACGTCAATGTATTGCCTGGCCCTTCTTCCATGCCCACGTCAGCCCGGAGCCCCCATGAGCCCCTCGATCAGCCCATCTCTCAGTCGCTTTCCCGTCCCTGAATCTCTCGACGATCTGCCCGACGATATCCGAGACAGCATCCTGGCGGTTCAGGAGAAGGCGGGCTTCGTGCCAAATGTCTTCTTGATGCTGGCCCACCGACCGGCGGAGTTTCGCGCCTTCTTCGCCTATCATGATGCGCTGATGGAGCGTGAGTCCGATAGCCTGACCAAGGCCGAGAAGGAGATGATCGTGGTCGCCACCAGCGCCCGCAACCACTGCCTCTACTGCGTGGTGGCCCATGGTGCGCTGGTCAGGATCTACAGCAAGGATCCTCTGCTCGCCGACCAGGTGGCGGTCAACCATCGCAGTGCAGGCTTGAGCGAGCGACATCGCGTCATGCTGGACTTCGCGCTGCACTGCGCAATCGATCTGGGCGAGCTGACCGATGAGTGGGAGCAACGTCTGCAGGCGGTGGGGTTCAGCCGTGACGATATCTGGGATATCGGTGCGATCTGCGCCTTCTTTGGGCTGTCCAACCGCCTGGTGACCTTGACCGGGACGCCTCCCAACCCGGAATTCTATTTGATGGGCAGGGTGCCCAGGGACGCCTGATCTCAGCCCATCAGCTTCGACAGTGGTTGCTCTGCCAGATCGGCAAGCCAGTGAGTGAGGGCGGAGCGCTGGGCCGCATGAAGGACCAGGCCCACGGTGTCATCGCTGTCGGCGGGGGAGTCATCGTGGGGCAGGCTGACGGCGAAGTCGCCTTCTTCCAGGTGGAACTCGTGAATCTCGCGCAGGCCTACCGGGGTCTCGCAGCGAATCGAGCGGTAGCTGTCGTCTTCGCCATAGATGAGGCGATGGCAGACCTTGTAGCGTGTGTAGAGCGAGAGTCCGCCGGGGAAGGCCGGCCACTTCGCCGGGTGAAGGCGAATATCGCTATCCAGCCCCATGGCATTGGCCTCGGCGCTGGACAACGCCTCTTCCAGGGCCGGGGCGAGCAGTGGGCGTGACTGGGTGTGTGGTGCGGCGTTGATGAGGTCATGGGGGCGGTGGATGTCGGCGTCCCGGAAGTTCAGGGTGTGCTGTTCGCAGTCGCCGTTTTCCCAGCCATCGAGCAGTCGTAACGTCAGTCGGCCCTGGCGCATCGGCGCGAAGACCAGCAGATTGAGGGCCAGCAGTAGATGCAGGCGTCGCTCGCTGGTCTGGTTGTCGAAGGCGGTATAGGGCGAACTGAATAGCCGATGCAGGCGACCGGGCGCGTGTTCCTTGGCTTCATGGTAGGACATGGGGCATTTTCCTCGAGACCGTACGACAACCAGCACATGCCACCATCAGGACCTGGTTGAAGCAGGGGCGTCTGCCGAGCTTCCCGCATGCCCTGATCGAGGCTTTTTATTTTAGACCCAACTTTATTAGCAGAAATTTAAATTTTTATCGAGACAATGCCGAGCCAGGCGAGTGGAAGTCAGTGATCGTCACTCTGGGCGGCCGTTGAGCTGGTTGTCTTCTCTGCTGCCTGGGCGGGGGCTGGCAACGTCTTGGCTGAGGTCTTCGAGGCGGCCTCTGCGGCACTGCGCTTTCTGGCTTCCTTGTTGCGATACATCATGGCGTCGGCGGCGCGCAGCAGTTCTTCCTCGCGCAGGTAGTCTCGATCCCCGGTCTCGGCGACGCCCAGGCTGATCGAGAAGTTCGGGTACTTGCTCTGGAAGGCCAGTTCAATCTTGCTGCCGATGGTCTTGGCGCTCTTGGCGTCACAGTCTGGCAGGATACAGCAGAATTCATCCCCCCCGAGGCGGCAGCAGATGTCGCTGCTGCGGACCGTTTCACGCATGATCTGGCCGAAGGTGACAAGGATTTCATCACCCTTGTGGTGGCCGTGGGTATCGTTGATCTGCTTGAAGTCATCGATATCGCAGTAGATCAGGCTGACCAGCGAGTGACGTCGCTCGGCCATGCGGATCTCCCTGTTCAGGGCCTCGCTCATGCCTCGCTTGTTGAACAGCCCGGTAAGGGCGTCCTTTTCTGCGTAGGCGGCCAGCTCCTTGGTCTTCTCTTCCAGGTTGCGAGCGTAGAGCTCCATTCGGCGCTTGGCGCTGTGGACCTCGTTGAGCAGGGTATCGATATAGGTATCGAAGACCAGGGTGATATCGAAGTACATCAATTTGTCGAGGTTGTTCTTCGCCGACTTGGTCGCCTGCACGTCCTCGAGGTTCTCGTCGATGACGCGAAACAGGATTTCCTTGAGCGTGCGCATGGCGGCCAGAAACAGCTTGGGTTCGACGCCGATACGCTTGTGCACCAGACCGATGCGCAGCCGACTGTTGACGTATTCCGCGTCGTAGTAGCCGGTGAAGATGTCGAGGACGTACTGGCGCTGGGCCGAGCGCAGTCGCTGCAGGGTCTCGGAGTCGCCGATCAGCAGGCTGATCTCGTCGATCTCGGTCTGCCGCTCGTAGAACTCTTCGACGATGATCTCGATATGCTCGTTGATGAGGGGTTTGAGCGCTGCCAGATCGGCCAGGTCGGCTTCGTCGAGGCTCAGGAATTCCTTGCGACGCTGGATCTCGACCTCGCTGATGTGCATCTGTTCCAGCAGGGACTTGTCGATTGGCCTCATGGCAACTCTCACTGGATGGGTGCGACCACTGCGGAA
Source organism: Halomonas sp. MMSF_3323 (assembly GCF_030733595.1). Lineage (NCBI taxonomy): Bacteria > Pseudomonadati > Pseudomonadota > Gammaproteobacteria > Oceanospirillales > Halomonadaceae > Halomonas > Halomonas sp. MMSF_3323. Next base: position 99,561 of record NZ_JASHIT010000008.1, read on the forward strand.
CGACATCGAGCCGTGCGGCCGCACCATGTCTTGAAGGCTACCTTCAAGATATATCGTGGATTGGAGACTCCTGCATCGCATTTTCGCGGTTTTACACGCAATTGACACACACCTATTCCACGCGGTGCGCGATCAAGTACACCATCCTAGGTATGCTGTGGATCTAGTGCTGGAGAGGGGGAAAGTTGGCGCCTGGCCCTAAGTCTATTGAATGACCGAACGCAACAGCTCACCAACGTTGCCACTCTGGGACGGCAATGCCAGCAGGGCAGGATCGGGCGACGTCGCCGTCAGGCTGGCCACCTGAAACTTGTCGCCAAAACGCAGAAGTCCGAGCCCCTGTTGCTCGAGCCTTGCCGCCACCGGGTCCGGTTGCCCCGACAGAATGCTCTGATAGCGGTCGACGACCCGTAAAAGCTCGATGACCTCCGGTCGCTGGCTGAGTACCAGTTCATCCTCTCGGCGATCGCCCTCCTGGGTAATCCAGTCAAGACGATAGACCTCGCCCTCGATGCCGGCGACGCTTTCCCGCGTGCCGACAGGCTCCAGCGACAGCACCTGCTGGGCCTGGTAACTGCCGAGGTCGGACAGGTCCTGGCCACCGAGTTGCCCGGCGATGGATTGAACATCGCGGATGCCCAGCACCACCGTCTGACCACCGAAGTTGGTGACCACGTGGCCCTTGCCGTCTCTCAACAGCAGATAGCCCTTGGCCGCGTGGCGGGGAAAGTCCAGGCGCAGTTGATCACCGATCCAGCGTGCGGTGACGGCGCTCTCGGGGTCGCCACTGCCATCGACCAGGGTGGCCTGGCCATCGGCCAGGGCGCTTGCAGACACACATAGCAGACAAGCCGCTAGCAGACGGCGCATCGATGATTCCTCATGGCATGAAGATCAAGGGGAAGGGCGGGGCAATGGCTCGCGCCAACAAGACGCGGCGCCCTGGCAGAATTGCCTTCCGGGGCGCCGTCCAGCACGGGCCAATCAGGAGAGTGACAGATGGCCATCGTCGATGATGCGGCGAATGGCCTGCAGCTCGTCGCAGGTGAAGTGTTCCAGTCGTCCCGACAGCAGATCACTGATCTTCTGCATGGGGAGACCCGCGCGGCGTGCGATCTCGCGGCTTCCGAGATCAGATACGGCGATAAGCCGCGTAACAATGCGCATCAGTCGTGTGCGCTGTTCCAGGTCCCTGACATCGAGGTCAGGGCATCGTCGAGGAGGCGGTTCGGAAGCGTCTGCTCGAGACAAGGAATCTGCGGTGCTCATGGTACTCCAATGGGCGTTTTCGACCCCTACAGCATGCAACCTTTTTTGCCCTCTTGCCAGTCCAATTTGGTGTCCGTTCTGGACGTGGCGCAGCGACGAAAACTCCTCATTCCGCAGACGCCGCGGGAGACTGCGGCTGACGGCGATGGCGCCATCTGCAGGCCCTACAAACTTAGACCAAAGAGGTATAAACGAAGGCTGCGGACGGCAAACATCCTCATGATAAGTTGCACGCGCGATTGATAAATTCAACGGTGCGTCCTGTCCCCGGTCAACAATCACTGTTCTGCGGGAACGCACCACTGCGGCGAGAGGTTTATCTCATGGACAATAACAGCAATGGCGGAGCCCAGCTGAGCCGAGTGCTGGCACGCAAGGACGTCCTGGCGCTGGCCTTCGGTGCCATGGTCGGCTGGGGCTGGATCGTATTGACGGGTGGCTTCATCACCTCGGCAGGAAGCCTTGGCGCCATACTGGCATTCGTGCTGGGCGGCATGGTGATCGTGCTGGTGGGGCTGACTTACTCTGAGCTCGCTTCGGCGATGCCCCAGGTCGGTGGTGAGCACGTCTACAGCTACCGTGCCCTGGGCCATTTTGCCTCCTTCCTGTGTACCTGGGCGATCGTGCTGGGTTATCTCAGCGTGGTGGCCTTCGAGGCGGTAGCGCTGCCCACCGTGGTCGAGCATCTGTTCCCCGGCTACGCCGTCGGTCACCTGTGGACCCTGGCGGGCTGGGACGTCAAGGCCACCTGGGTTGCCGTCGGTGTGGCCGGCTCGGTGGTCATGATGGCCATCAACTATATTGGCGTGCGCACCGCGGCGCTGGTCCAGAAGGTGGTGACGCTGCTGATTCTGGCCGTCGGTGTGATGTTCATCACCGGCGCACTGTTCGAGGGTAGCAGCGCTTCGTTGACGCCGTTGTTCAACACCGAAGAGGGTGTGCTGGGCGGGATCACCATGGTGCTGATCATGGTTCCTTTCCTGTTTGTCGGCTTCGACGTCATCCCGCAGGCGGCGGAAGAGATCGACCTGCCGTTTCGCGAGATCGGTCGGGTTTTGATGCTGTCGGTGGTCCTGGCGGTGTTCTGGTACGCCTTCATCGTGCTGGGAACGGCATTGATGCTGCCCAAGGCGGAGCTCGAGAACAGCTCCCTGGCGGTACCTGACGCCATGGGGGCGGTGTTCAATACCCCCTGGGCGGCCAACCTGATGGTGCTGGCGGGTATCGCCGGCATCCTGACCAGCTGGAACGCCTTCTACGTCGGTGGCTCTCGCGCCATCTATGCACTGGCCCACTGCGGCATGCTGCCGGCCTTTCTGGCCAAGCTGCATCCTCGTCACAAGACGCCGGTCAACGCCATCCTGTTGATGGGAGCCTTGTCGAGCCTGGCGCCTCTGCTGGGCCGCCAGGCCATGGTGTGGCTGGTGGTGGCCGGTGGTCTCGGCATCGTCATCGCCTACCTGTTCGTATCCATTTCGTTTCTGGTGCTTCGGCGCAAGGAGCCGGAACTCGAAAGGCCGTTCAAGGTCAGCCATCCTCGCCTGGTCGGTTGGCTGGCGGTGGTGCTGTCGCTGGGACTGATCGGGCTCTACCTGCCCGGCAGCCCCTCGGCGCTGTCACCCATCGAGTGGGGGCTGTTCGCCGGCTGGATGGGTGCCGGGCTTTGCCTGTACCTGTGGTCCCGCCGCCGCTATGGCACGGCCTACAGCCAGCGACAGATGCGTCGTGAGCTGGAAGGCACCTGACGCCTTGACCGCAACGCCGGTCGGCGGCTTTGCCGGCCGGCGGACGCTTCAAGAACTCTGGACCTTGTCCCGAAAATCAGCACCCGGCGGCAGCCGGGTTTTTGTTGACCAAAAATAAAAATGTAGATATTTTTACAAAACGTCAAAACAATACGGAGCCCTGCCATGTCCATCCTTGCCTCTGCCCAGCTTCAGGATCGTGATGATCAGACCACCGCCCCTGACGCACGCGATCCACGCGGGTTCACCCTGGTCCCGTCGACCTCTTCCGAGCGTCTGCAGGAGTTGCGTGTCGAGCGGTCGGTCGTCGCTGCCTTCCTCGACGCCTGTGCCGAATGGCCGATTCAGGCGCTGGAGTACAAGTCGATGCTGCGTTTTCGTGTCGCGGGGATACTCGATGAGCTGTGCGAGGGGACGCTCAGGCCGCGGCTGGCGAATATCCTGCTGGACCGTCGCCAGGGAGCGCTGCAGGTCGTGCCGGAAGGGCTGGACCGGGTCGAGCAGTCCGAGGACATGGTCAAGTTTGCCACCGCCGTTGCCCACCTGATCGGACGATCCAACTTCGATGCCATGAGTGGTCAGTACTATGCCCGCTTCGTGGTCGAGAATGTCGACACCTCCGACAGCTATCTGCGGGCGCCGCATCGGGTGATGGAGCTTCACAACGACGGCACCTTCGTCGAGCAGGTCACCGACTACGTACTGATGATGAAGATCGACGAGCAGCACATGGAAGGCGGCAACTCGCGGCTGCTGCATCTGGACGACTGGCACGAGCTGGAGCGGTTCTGCCGTCACCCGCTGGCGTTCAGCGAGATGCGCTGGTCGGCTCCGCCCAGCAAGAATGTGGTGCGCGACGTCTTTCACCCGGTATTCGACGTCGACCGTGATGGCCGCCCGGTGATGGCCTACATCGATCAGTTTGTCCAGCCACGTGATCTGGAGGAGGGCAACTGGCTCTGCGAGCTGTCCGACTCGCTGGAGTCGAGCGACGGCGTCATCTCCCTGCCCAACCCGGTCGGCAGCTTCCTGCTGATCAACAACCACTTCTGGCTGCACGGTCGCGACAAGTTCAAGGCTCACCCGCAGCTCAGACGCGAGCTGATGCGCCAGCGCGGTGTCTTCACCTGTGGCAGCACCCTGCGAGCGCGCCAGGGCTGAGGTGTCCTCCGGGGAAGAGGGGTGCAGCGGGGCACGGCCCGACGCGGTACTCTAGGGTGATGGGCCCCGCGATACCCGGCTGCCCACGATGTATCCGGCCCCGTCCCGGCGGTGGGGCAAGACCAAGGACAACGAGACCCCCATGTACGACTTCATCATCATCGGCGGTGGCATTCTGGGCATGTCCACCGCCATGCAGCTCAAGGACGCCTATCCTGAAAAGCGCATGCTGTTGCTGGAAAAGGAGGACGGTCCGGCTCGCCATCAGACCGGTCACAACAGTGGCGTGATACACGCCGGGGTCTACTACACACCGGGCAGCCTCAAGGCGCGCTTCTGTCTGGAAGGCAACCGTGCCACCAAGGCGTTCTGCGAGACCCACGACATCGCCTACGACAGCTGCGGCAAGCTGCTGGTCGCCACCAACGAGGTGGAGTTGGGGCGGATGAAGGCCCTGTGGGAACGTACCGAGGCCAATGGGCTCGAGCGTGAATGGCTCGACGCCGGTGCCCTGGCAGAGCGCGAGCCCAACATCACCGGCGTCGGCGGCATCTTCGTGCCGTCCAGCGGTATTGTCGACTATGCCGAGGTCACTCGCGCCATGGCCGCCGAGTTCGAGCGACGCGGTGGCGAGATCCGCTACTCACGGGAGGTCACCGGGCTCGACGAACGTCGCCAGGAAGTGGTGGTGACCACTACCACCGAGACCTTCAGTAGTCGCTACCTCGTGAGTTGTTCGGGGCTGATGGCCGACCGGGTGGTGCGCATGCTGGGTCAGACTCCGAGCTTCACCATCTGCCCCTTCCGCGGGGAGTACTTTCAGTTGCCCGAGCACCGCAACGCCATCGTCAATCATCTGATCTACCCGATTCCGGACCCCAGCATGCCGTTTCTCGGCGTCCACCTTACCCGCATGATCGATGGCAGCGTGACGGTGGGGCCCAACGCCGTGCTGGCACTGGCCCGCGAGGGCTATCGCAAGCGTGATGTCTCGGCAGCGGATCTGGTCGGCATGGTCAGCCATCCGGGTATTCTCAAGGTGCTGTGGCGTCATCTGGGCCCTGGCATGCGCGAGATGAAGAACTCGCTGTCACGGCGTGGCTATCTGGAAGAGGTGCGCAAGTACTGCCCGAGTCTCACCCTCGATGACCTGAAGCCCTACCCGGCCGGGGTGCGTGCCCAGGCGGTGACACGAGACGGCAAGCTGGTCGACGACTTTCTGTTCGTCAACACGCCGCGCACCATCAACGTCGGCAATGCGCCATCGCCGGCGGCGACCTCGGCGTTGCCGATCGGTGCCCATATCGTCGCCAAGGTACGCGAGCAGGTCGACAGTCAACGCTGAGGCGTGAAAAGCCGGCGCGACGCCAGCTCCCTGAGAAGCGCGCCCTTCGGGGGTTCGACGGGCAGGATGGCGGGCCAGTGTCTCTAAGACCTTGTGAGAATTGCAGACAAAGATAAAAAACGTCGAAATGTCTGCAGTGGCAAGCGAGGCCGGCTCTTGCTAGCTTGCCTAGGCGATTGCTGTATCGACACTTCAATTCCGCACAATAAATTCTAAGCGGTTCCCACGAGGAACGGAGGAAGACCATGCGAGCACTGACCCTTGCCCTGACGGCATCCCTGCTGGTTGCCAGCCACAGCGCCGTGGCCCAGAGCCAGCTGTCGATCGCCACCGGTGGAACCGGCGGCACCTACTACCCCTACGGTGGAGGCCTGGCCGAGCTGATCAAGAAGCACGTCGACGGCTACGACGCCGTGGCCGAAGTGACCGGCGCCTCGGTGGAGAACATGGGACTGGTCTGGCGTGGTGACTCCGATCTGGCGCTGGCGCTGGCCGACACCGTCCACCAGGGCGCTACCGGTACCGGTGACTTCGAGGGGCGCAAGCTCGAGAACATTCGTGCCATCGCCTCCATCTATCCCAATGCGGTGCAGATCGTGACCATGGCCGACTCCGACATCGACTCGCTGGATGACCTGGAAGGCAAGGTCGTGTCCGTGGGTGCGCCGGGCAGCGGCACCGAGCTCAACGCCCGCGCCATCCTCGAAGCCAACGGCATCAGCTATGACGACTTCGACCCGCGTCGCTTGAACTTCAACGAGACCGCCGACGCCCTGCGTGATGGCGATATCGATGCCGGTTTCTGGAGCGTGGGGCCGCCCACCAGCTCGATTCTGAATCTGGCCACCACCAGCGATGTTCGGCTGATCGGCCTCAGCGACGAGGAAGTCGCCAAGGCGCGCGAGGACGAACCGGTGTTTGCCCCGTATGAGCTCAAGGCCGGTCTCTACGAAGGCATGGAAGAAGCGGTGCAGACCCTTGGCGTACCCAACGTGCTGATCGCCAGCAGCGAGATGGACGAGGAACTGGCCTACCAGATCACCAAGACCCTGTTCGAGCAGACCGACGAGCTGATCGCCATCCATCCGGCGGCCAATGACACCACCGTCGAGTTCTCGGTGAACTCCACACCTATCGCTTTCCACCCTGGCGCACTGCGCTACTACGAGGAAGTCGGTGCCGAGGTGCAGGACAAGCAGCGTCCTTGATGGCGGGGCGTCGACACATGGCAGGGCGGGCCTCCGGGCTCGCCCTGCCTGCGCTTGGGCTGGTCACGCTGATGACTGTGGCGGGCGCTGGCCAGGCAAGTGATGCCGACTGCGATGCTCTATTTACCTTGAGCGTGCGCGACGCCGAGGGTGCAGCGCTGGTGGAACTGCCGATGCCCGATGGTGCCGGCTGGTGCCTGGCCTGGAATCACTCGGTAGAAGGCTTCGAGGTGCTTGACTGCTATCGCAACCTCGGCGGTGCCATGGTGCTTGAACGTAGCCACCTGCCGGACTTCGCCGCGGGCCTCGACCATGTGCCCGGGCGCGGACGCCAGGTCAGCGACGGTCAGGGCGGCTACTGGATCGAGGACATCGACGAGCCCGTCCCCGGCAATCGCTATCGGCTGAGGGTCGGCGCCAAGCGCGTCGATCATCGCCTGGTCAGCCGTGGTGAGCCGACCCTGGAGACGTTGATCAAGGCTCGGGCCGACTGTGCGGACGGGGACTCCCTGGCCGTGCCGGCGGCCTCCACGCCCATCAGCCTGAGCGATCTGGCGGCGGGGCGTTTGGTCAGCGTTGGACTCGAGCGGCGCGACTAGCCTGTCGTTGGCCCAGGCTATCGAATAACGCCACCAACCGCGTGGGCACTTCGGCCCCTCGAGGGCCTGCGACCTGCGACAGCATTCCGAATTATGCCGACCGGCCAAGCGCCGGCAAGGCCTGACGAGAATCACGACAATGAGCGAAACGGCAGCTTCACCGGTGGTGCCTGGCAGCCAGGCCAACCACCCCAAGACCATCCTATGGCTGATCACCCTGGTGGCGGTCGGCCTGTCGCTGTTCCAGCTCTACTCGGCGGGGATTCAGCCGCTGGGGCTGTTCTATCAGCGCAGCATCCACCTTGCGCTGGTGATGATGCTGGCGTTCCTGATGTTTCCGGTGTTCGGTCCCAAGCGTGACAGGGGCGTGCTGGGTGGGGCGATCGACCTTGTGTTCTTTACCGGAGCGATGATCACCGGCGGCTACATGGCGCTGTTTCTGGACGAGATCATCAATCGCGCCGGTTTCTGGAGCCAGACCGACATCACCGTCGGCATCATCGCCACCATCACGGTGCTGGAGGCCAGCCGTCGCGCGGTGGGTCTGGGCATGACCATCATCGGCCTGATCGCCATCCTCTACGCCTTTGCCGGGCCTCGTGGCGAGTTACCCTGGCTCGGCCAGTTCCTGCCCGGCATCCTCGAGCATCGCGGCTACAATCTCGATCGCCTGGTGGGCCAGCTTTACCTGGGGCAGGAAGGCATCTTCGGCCTGCCCATGGGGGTGGCCGCGACCTATATCTTCATCTTTGTGTTGTTCGGTGCCTTTCTCGAGATCACCGGGGCGGGCAAGTTCTTTATCGATCTTGCCTACGCTGCCACCGGCCGCCAGCGTGGCGGGCCCGCCAAGGCCGCGGTCATCGCCTCCGCCGGCATGGGCTCGATCTCCGGCAGCGCCATCGCCAACGTGGTCACCACCGGCGCCTTTACCATCCCGCTGATGAAGCGCCTGGGCTACAAGCCCCACCAGGCTGGTGGCATCGAGGCGGCGGCGTCGACCGGTGGCCAGATCATGCCACCGCTGATGGGGGCCGGTGCCTTCCTGATCGCCGAGTACACCCGGCTGCCGTATCTCGAGGTGGTCAAGGTCAGCATCCTGCCGGCCTTCATGTACTTCGCCACCGTCTATCTGTTCGTGCATATCATCGCCCTCAAGGAGGGCATGCAGGGCATGGCCAAGGACGAGCTGCCGCAGATGAGCGACGTGCTCAAGCACGGCTGGCACTTCCTGCTGCCGCTGGCGGTGCTGGTGTGGCTGTTGATGATGAACATGTCGCCGATGCGAGTGGGCTACTACGCCATCGTCTGCATGCTGCTGGTGGCGGTGCTGCGTTTTGCGGTGTGGTTCTTGTTCGTGGCGCCAGGCGAGGGGCAGCCGGTGACCGCCGAGCGTCTGGGGCTGGCCTGTCGCAACGGTCTGCTCAAGCTGATTGAAGGCCTCGAACTCGGTGCGCGCAACGCCGTGGCGGTGACCATGGCCTGTGCGGTGGCAGGGATCATCGTCGGGGTAGTGGGGCTGACCGGTCTCGGCCTCAAGTTCTCGGCCATGATGCTGGCTTTCTCGGGCGGTAACCTGCTGCTGGCGCTGATCATGGTGCTGCTGGCGAGTCTCGTGCTGGGCATGGGGCTGCCGGTGACGGCCAGCTATATCGTGCTGATCGTGCTGGTGGGACCGGCGCTGGCCAATGAGTTCGGGGTGCCGTTGCTGATCGCCCACCTGGTGGTGTTCTGGTATTCCCAGGACTCCAACGTGACGCCGCCGATCGCGCTGGCCGGCTTCGCCGGGGCCGCCATCGCCGGGGCCAAGCCCATGGAGACCAGCTTCCAGTCGTGGAAGTTTGCCAAGGGCCTCTACCTGGTGCCGCTGTTCATGGTCTACAACCCCGAGATCATCGTCGGCGGGCCGGTCTGGCTGCTGATCTGGAAGGGCTTCACCGGGCTTCTGGCGCTGGGCGCCTTCGCCGCCACCCTGGAAGGCTATCTGTTCACCCGCATGGCGATCTGGCAGCGCGTGCTGCTGCTGCCGGCGATCGTCGGGGTGTTCCTGCCGTCGCTGGTGTTCGACGTCGCCGGTGCCGCCGTCATGCTGGCGATCATCAGCCTCAACTTCTGGCAGGCTCGCCGCTCGCCGGCAACAGCTTAGCGGCGCCAGGGCAGCCGCCAGCAGCGACAACGCCGTGCCCTTGGGCACGGCGTTGTCGTATCGGGAGGAGCCGGTCCGTCGAGGGCGCTCGCTTACTGCGGCTGGCTGGACGACGTCTCGGTATTGGCACCGGTGTCGGCATTTTCGCCGCTCGCCGCGGCGGCGCCCTGGCTGGGCTCCTGCATGCCGGCGGCCTGTTCGGCCACGGCGTCGGCCTCTTCCACGGCCTGCTTCTCGGCGGCGGTGGGTTCATCACCGCTGGACAGCAGCGCCTCCTGGGCCTTCTGCATGCTGTCGCTCTGGGCATTGCCGTCGGCACCCACCGGGCGCAGCACCACCGACACCGGCGGCTGGTCGGCGTCGGCACCGACTTCCACCGGAGTGGCTTCGGTACTGGTCCACACCAACTGACCTTCGTCGTTGCGGATCTCGCCACGCAGGCTGTGGGTGTGGCGCGGGTTCACCGCGTCGCTTGCGTAGCTCAGCGAGAAGTCGGTCGGCGCCTGGCGCTCGATGGTCACCGTGGTTTCGGCGATGGTCCTGGCCGGGGCGTCGGCGAGGGCAACGTCGTTGAGCAACACCGTGGCCTCGGCATTGTCGGGCAGGCTCTGGCCGGCCTCGGCGAAGCTCAGGGTACCGTCAAGCGTCATTTTCTGCGCCTGTTCGGTGGTGCTCTGCTGGCTGGCGTTCGAGCCCTCCTGCGCGGTGCTGGCGGTGCTCTGTCCCTCATCGCAACCGGCCAGCGCCAGGCCGGAGGTCAGGGCGGCAATAAGCAGCAGGGTCGGTTTCATGGCTCTCTCCTTGGGTGAGCGGGTCGTCCTGTCAGGCGGCGTGGAGTGTCGGCGATGGCCGCGACAGCAGCGTTACCCTAGCAGGCCAATGCGCAGTCAGGGTGAAAGGCGCTGTCGCTGGCTGGCGACGTCTCCGCATAGGGAGAGGTACTGCTCCCCCGGCTCTGCTAGACTATGCCGCTTCCCGATTGTTCCCTTGTCGTGGCGATTTCTTTGCCGCGGCGCCGTCGTTTCTTCGAGGAGTTGCCGATGTCATCCACTTCCCCAGCGCCCCGGGTCGGCGTGATCATGGGTTCCAAGTCCGACTGGCCGGTCATGGAACACGCCGTGACCATGCTCGAGCGCCTCGGCGTGAGCTACGAGACCCAGGTGGTCTCCGCCCACCGCACCCCGGATCTGCTGTTCGACTACGCCAAGGGTGCCGCCGAGCGTGGTATTCAGGTGATCATCGCCGGGGCCGGCGGTGCAGCGCACCTGCCCGGCATGGTCGCCTCCCAGACCGCGCTGCCGGTGCTCGGCGTGCCGGTGGAGTCCAAGGCGCTCAAGGGGCTGGATTCACTGCTGTCGATCGCCCAGATGCCGGGCGGCGTCGCCGTCGGCACCCTGGCCATCGGCAAGGCCGGCGCTACCAATGCTGGCCTGCTGGCAGCCCAGATCGTGGGGCTCGGGGACAGCCAGGTTCGCGAGGCCGTCGAGGCCTTCCGCGCCGAGCAGACCCAGACCGTGCTCGACAATCCCGATCCTCGTCCGCCCGAGTCTCGCCAGGGCTGAACGGCGTCGTGTACCCGCAGGAAAACAGGAGCAAGTCATGAAGATTGGCGTTCTCGGGGCCGGACAGCTCGGCCGTATGCTGGCGCTGGCCGGCTATCCGCTGGCCAACCGGTTCCGCTTTCTCGATACCACCGGCCACCCCAGCGCCGGGATCGGCGAGGTGATGATCGACACCGACCAGAAGCACGTCCAGAGCTTCCTCGAAGACGTCGACCTGGTCACCTACGAGTTTGAGCACCTGCCGGTGTCGCTGGTCCAGGCGATCGAAGCCGAGAAACCGGTCTACCCCGGCAGTGAGGCGATCCGGGTGTGTCAGAATCGTGCCGAGGAGAAGGCGCTGTTCGATCGACTGGGTATTCCGACGCCGGCCTATCGCCTGGTGGACAGCGCCGAGTCGCTGGAAGCCGCCGCTCGTGAGCTGGGCACGCCGGTGGTGGCCAAGTCGATCACCGAGGGCTATGACGGCAAGGGGCAGGCGGTGCTGAAGGACCCGGCGGAAGCTGCCGATGCCTGGAAGCGCATCAATCACCCGCGGTTGATCGTCGAGTCCTTTGTCGACTTCGTGCGCGAGGTGTCGATCATCGCCGTGCGCGGACGCGACGGAGAGGTGGTGTTCTACCCCATGGCGGAAAACGTCCATGTCGATGGCATCCTGCGTTACTCGCTGGCGCCGATGCCGGATCTCGACGACAGCGTCCAGCACACCGCCGATGAATACATCCGGGCGCTGCTGGACGAGCTGGACTATGTCGGTGTGCTGACCCTGGAGCTGTTCCAGTGCGCCGACGGCAGCCTGCTGGCCAACGAGATGGCACCGCGAGTGCACAACTCCGGCCACTGGACCATGGATGGCGCGGTGACCAGCCAGTTCGAGAATCATCTGCGTGCCATCCAGGGCCTGCCGCTCGGGGACACCAGTGCCCGGGCGCCGACCTGCATGGTCAACGTGATCGGACGCGAGCCCGAGCCGAGCCAGGTGCTGGCCATGCGCGACGCCCACCTGCATCGCTACGACAAGAGCGAGCGCGCCGGTCGCAAGCTTGGTCACATCAACCTGGTCGCCGACGATCACGCGAGCCTGCTCAAGCGGGTGCGCGAATGCGCCGCCCTGGTGCCGGACGCCCCCGAGGTGCGCTTTAGCTTCGAAGACTGAGCCCGGCGCTGTTTCGCTCCCTCCACGACGGGCCCCAACACGGGGCCCGTCGTCGTTTCGGGGTGGCGATGACGCCACCACGGCGCTAGAGTAGTTGGTGCGTTCTGTATACAAAAACAAGTAATGAGGTGTTCGATGATTCGCAAAGTTGGATACATGGTGGCGCTGTGTGGTCTCTCGCTTTCGCCTTCCCTGGCCGTGGCGGATGCCTTCGAGGTGGCCATGCTATTGCCGGGGCAGAAGGATGACGGCGGCTTCATGGAGGCGGGTTACCGTGGACTCGAGCGCATCGAGGCCGAACTTGGCGCCGAGATCAGCTACGAGGACGGGATAGCGCCGGAGCCCGACGCACTTGAGGCCGCCCTGCGGAGATTGGCGGATGCCGGGCCGGACCTGATCATCGCCCACGGCGGTCAGAATTCCGAGGCGGTGATGACGGTGGCCGCGGACTATCCCGAGGTGCTGTTCTCCGTCACCCAGGGGGATGTCACCGGCGACAATGTGTCGAGCTATGAAGTCCTTCAGGAGCAGTCCGCCTGGCTCGCCGGTGCAGCGGCGGGTCTGCTGACCCAAAGCGGCGTGGTGGGCCATATCTCGGGGATTCGCGTCACTCCGGGTCTCAAGGGTCGCGGGGGCTTCTACCACGGTCTGCAGCATACCCGGCCGGACGCCGACTTCCTCACCATCTTCGCCGGCGATCAGGACGATGTGTCACTGGCCCATGACGTGGCCAGCGCCCAGATCGAGGCCGGTGCCGATATCATCTTCACCATGTTGAATGCGGGTCGCCAAGGGGCCATCGAGGCGATGCAGGAGGCTGAAGGCGTTTGGCAGTTCGGCAATGTGCGCGAGTGGCATGAGGACTACCCGGAGGTGTTCGCCGGCTCCGCCATCGCCAACGTGTCCATGGCGGGTTTTGTTGCTGCCGAGGCGGTCAAGCAGGGCAGCTGGAGCTCGGGTGAGGTGGTGCGTATCGGCCTGGAGAACCCGGAGGCGGTGCGTCTGTCGCTGGCGCCCTGGGTCGAGGACGACATCGTCGCCGAACTCGATCGCCTCGCCGCCGAGATCGTCGAAGGAAGCATCGAGGTACAGACGTCCTACGACGGCGAGGAATTCTCTCTGTAGCAGGGGCAAGTCTCTCGCTGCTCAATGATGGATCAGCACCACGCAAGAAGGCGGCCGCAAGGCCGCCTTCTTCGCTGTGTGTCGGGTTCCTGCCCGGTCCATCGATCCGGTCAGCCCATCAGCAGGGCACTGGCCATCCCGCCACCGACCACCAGTAGCACAAACAGGATCAGGGCGAGCAGAAAGGGCTTCACGCCGAGCGCCTTGAGGCGAGACATCCGGGTGTTGATGCCAAGCGCGGCCATGGCCATGGTCAGGGCGATCTGGCCGGCCAGCACCAGACCCGAGTGCAGCGGCGCGGGCAGGGTGATGACGCTGTTGACGCCGACCATGGCGATAAAGCCGAGGGCAAACCAGGGGATCACCAGCTTGGCCTTGTGTGCGCCCTGAGCGCCGGCCTCGGCGCCTTCCTGGGTCGGCTGACGCAGCCACCATTGGCCGACCACCAGCAGGAAGGGCACCAGCAGCATCACCCGCACCAGCTTGACGATGACCGCGTTGGCCAGGGCATCCGGGCCGACGGCGTCGCCGGCGGCGACCACCTGGGCCACCTCATGCACGGTAGCGCCGATATAGACCCCGAACAGTCCCTCGTCCATGCCCAGCCACGGATACAGCAGCGGGTAGGTCAGCATGGCCAGGGAGCCGAACAGCACCACCGTGGCCACCGCCATGGACGCCGCTGCCGGCTTCGAGCGAATGGTCGACTCGGTGGCGAGCACCGCAGCGGCGCCGCAGATGGCGCTGCCGGCACTGGTCAGCAGGGTGGTCTCGCGATCCATGCCGAGCACCCGGGTGCCGATCTGGTAGCCGACCAGCAGTACCGCGGTGATGATCAGCGCGTCCAGCAGCAGCACCTTGGGCCCGAGTCCGACCACCTGAGCGAAGGTCAGCGACAGGCCGAACAGCACGATGCCGCCGCGCAGCAGCCAGCGGGTAGCGAAGGCGAGCCCCGGCTGGGCGCCCTCGACGGTGCGCTTGAGCGGCAGATTGCCGACCACGATGCCCAGCAGCAGGGCGAACACCAGCGGACTGACGCCTGCGTCGGCGATACCGGGCAGTCGGCTGATGGCCTGCCCGGCCAGCGTCAATAGTGCGCATAGCGCAAGTCCTTGCCACATGAGCGGATCTCCTCTTCGTGTCAGGGTATCGCCGCTACCGGCTCGTCTGGGTGGAGCCTGAGGCGTCGCTTCGATAGGGAGATTCTAGGCGTGGATATGCCAGATGATTATCGTGTAATAACGAAACCTGTTATAAGCTGAGCCGATATAGGAGCCGTTGTCGTTTCCCCGCCATCTTCCCTGCAACCGTCGAGCACCGTGATGAGTTTCTCGCCAGACAGTCCCACCCGCTCCCATATCACCCTGCGCCAGCTCGAGGTCTTCGTGGCGGTGGCCCGGCTGGGAACCGTCAGCGCCGCGGCCAGACAACTGAGCCTGTCCCAGTCGGCGACCAGCCAGGCGCTGGCGGACCTGGAGCGTCAACTTGGTGTCACCCTGTTCGAACGCCCGGGACGGCGGCTTGGCCTGAACGACATGGGCCATCGACTGCTGCCGCGCGCCGAACAGCTGCTGGATGATCTGGGCGAGCTGATCGCCGCCGCCGAGGAACCGGGAGACGAGCTCCACGGCAGCCTGGCGATCTCCGCAAGCGCCACCATCGGCACCTATCTGTTGCCGCCGCTGGCCGGGGAGTTCGGCGGGCTGCATCCGGGGGTCGACCTGCGCCTGAGGCTTCGCAATACCGGCGAGGTGATCTCCGAGGTACAGCGCTTCGACGCCGACCTGGGGATGATCGAGGGGCGCTGTCACGAGCCGGGACTCGCCAGCGAAGTGTGGTGCGAAGACCATATGGTGATCGTCTGCGCGCCCGGACATCCGCTGGTGGCCAAGGGCCGGGTCGAGGACGCTGATCTGGTCGAGCAGTCGTGGATCCTGCGCGAGATCGGCTCCGGCAGCCGGGAGGTGCTCGAGGCGGCGGTGCTGCCCCGGGTGCCGAGGCTCAAGGTACGCATGGAGCTGGGGCAGCACGAGGCGATCAAGCAGGCCGTGGCGGCGGGCCTGGGACTGGGTTGCCTGTCGCATCTGAGCGTGCGGGGAGAGCTCGAACGAGGGGAGTTGCTGGCGCTGTCACATGACCTGCCGCTGACCCGCCACTTCTCGCTGGTGTGGCATCCGGACCGCTACCGCAGCCCGGCCTGGCAGGCCTTCAAGGTCTTCTTGATGGAACAGAGAAGCCGTTTCGCGCTGCCGGCGCAGGACGCCTAGAGGATCTGGGCGTTGCCGTTCCACAGCAGAATGGCGGCGATCACCGCGCTTTCAATATCACATTATCTGGGCGTTGCCGGTCCACAGCAGAATGGTGGCGATCACCGCGAAGTGGGCCTGGGGGTATCAAGAGCAGGCGAGCCACCTTGGCGGGTTCTCTGGGCGTTGCCGGTACCGTTACATGATCTGGGCGTTGCCGGTCCACAGCAGAATGGCGGCGATCACCGCGCTTTCGGGTTCACATTATCTGGGCGTTGCCGGTCCACAGCAGGATGGCGGCGATCACCGCGAAGTGGGCCGGATACCATGCGAGCCACATCCGCCGCGGCATGACGATGCCGGGCGCGCGGCATAGCCGGTGAGCACCAGCGGCCAGCAGCAGTACCGCCAGGACCGTGGCCACGGTCACCGACTTGGCCATGTCGGAGCTGTTCATCATGCCTGCCACCAGCAGCAGCGGCAGGCAGCCGACCACCGCCAGCAGGCGCGAGAGCAGGGCGTCGTCGGTACGATGGAGCTGGCCCATGCCGAGCATGAAAAACGGCACCAGCAACAGGCCATGGTGGCCGTATTCGACCCAGAAGCCGGCAAAGTACCAGCCGGTTGCCACGCCGAGGGTTTCCAGCGCCAGGCGTACATGGCCCAGCTCTCCGGCCTCCTGTCGCCGGGTCAGTTGCTCAAGCCAGTGGCCGGCCATCAGCCCGAGCGCCAGGGTAAAGCAGATGTTGAGCTGAAACAGCGCCTCGCGGGGCATCAGTTGGTAGGGTAACTGGGCCAGCAGACCGATGATCATCACCCGGCGTGCGTAGCGCAGCGGATCACGGGTATTGAACAGCCCGTGCCAGGCGACCATGCCGGCGAACAGTGGAAAGGCGATACGGCCCACGCTCGAGTCGACCCAGCCAAGGTGCCAGGCGTCGGTGGCCAGGTAGCGTGCCAGGTGGTCCAGGGTCATGGTGACAAGCGCGATCCACTGGCCCCAGCCGGTCCAGTGGGAGGACGGTCGTTCGTGGTAGCTGGCGCTGGCGACGTAGGTCATCGGACTTCCCTGTTGTTCGGCTTGCCAGGGTAGACTTGTGCCGGGCCGACAAGTTCCGCAGGAGTCAGAGTAGAGCTTCGACACCGACCAGGATCAGCACCGGGTCAAGGATCCCTGCGACAGCCCCAGCAAGAGCCGACAACAGCGCCGAGACAATAACAACATCACCACCGAGGAGACGCCATGAAGAATGGCTTCGGCTTCGACCTGCGCAGTATGGAAATCTTCGTCGAGACCCTGGAACGCGGTAGCCAGAGCGCCGCCGCCGAGGCGCTCGGCCTGACCCAGTCGTCGGTGTCGCATTGCCTGGCGACCCTCGAAGAGAGCCTGGGGCTGGCGCTGTTCGAGCGCCGCTCGCGGCCGCTGGAACCCACCAGCGCCGGACGCTTCTTTTATGACCGTGCCCGCCGTCTGCTGGGCGAGGCCAGGGATACCCGCCGCGAACTGATCACCGGTGCCTTCGGTCAATTGCATCAGATGCGCCTGGCGCTGGTGGATTCGCTGGCCACCGCCGTGGGCAAGCCGCTGATCGACGTCATCCGCCGCCATACCCGTGACTACACCTTGACCACCGGGCTTTCGCACATGCACGGGCACTCGCTGCTGACGCGGCACGTGGACGTGATCATCTCCGACGATCGGCTGGAAAACTACGACGGCCTGGAGCGTCACAGGGTGCTGGACGAGCCCTTTGTGCTGGTGTTGCCGGCGAGCTGGACGGGGCCTGCTGACAATCTGCGCTGGCTATCGCGTCAGCTCGACTTCGTGCGCTACGTGCCGCAGTCGCTGATCGGCCAGAGTATCGAGCGCCACCTGCGCCTGGCCGGTGTGGAGCTGCCGGCGCGGCTGCACCTGGACAACACCTGCGCCTTGCTCAAGGCGGTGAGCGACGGCGTCGGCTTTACCGTGACGACCCCGCTGTGCCTGTATCAGGCGGGGCTCGATCAGCTCAGGGTGCGCATCGAAGCGCTGCCGCTGGCGCCGCTCAAGCGCTCGTTGACGCTGGTCGCCAGGCGCGACGAACTCGGTGGCTTGCCTGGGCAGCTGGCGCGGGACGCCCGCCGCCTGCTGGACGGCGACTTTCGTGCCACGCTCACCGAGGAGCTGCCCTGGGTCGAGGAGCAGATCGTCACTTCCGTCTGAGGATCTTCCCGGCGATGGCCAGTTTCATGGCCGGTTTCGGTGCAGTGGCTGCTTTTCTCTGCACTTTGCTTGAGCAGTATCGAAAGCTTCGATAGTCATCACGTCGTTGAAGTCGATGCAACTGGCACGTCCGGCCAGGCTGGGCCAAGACTCAGGAGATTCCTCTTGTGTCCGGGAGCTCCCATGCCGGCAGCCATTCGCCTCTACGTCCGCTACGTGGACCGATTCAATCGGCGTATCGGTCGTATCGTCATGTACCTGATCTTCGTGATGATCGGGGTCCTGCTCTACGCCTCGCTCTCGCGCACCCTGTTTGATCGGCCGTTGATCTGGGGCGTCGAGGTCTCCCAGTTCCTGATGGTCGCCTACTTTCTGCTGGGCGGCGCCTACTCCATGCAGCTCGACGACCATGTGCGCATGGACCTCTTCTATACCCGACTATCGCCACGGGCCAAGGCCATGAGCGACGTCCTGACCATGCTGCTGTTGCTGGTGTTCCTCGCCACCCTGCTGGCCGGCGGCATCTCCAGCACCAGCTACGCGATCAAGTACGGCGAGACCAACTACAGCTCCTGGGCGCCGCCGCTGGCGCCGATCAAGATCATCATGACCCTGGGGGTAGCGCTGATGCTCGCCCAGTGCCTCTCGACCCTGTTCAAGGATATCGCCGTGCTGAGAGGACACCCGCTCGAGCAGACCGAGGGGGAGAAGGACGGGGAGGGCGATCGATGAGCTATGAAATGATCGCGCTTACGCTGCCCTTGTCGAGAGCGTCGATGATGTTGCTGTTTCTAAGCCAGAGCCAGGGACGGAGGGCGATCGATGAGCTATGAAATGATCGCGCTGACGATGTTCTCTTCGATGATGTTGCTGCTGTTGACCGGACAGCGGGTGTTCGGCGTCATCGGCTTCGTCGGCGCGGCGGCGGCGCTCTTGCTGTGGGGCGATGGCGGCATGGAGATGCCGTTCAGCGCTGCCATCCAGTTGATGAACTGGTATCCGCTGTTGACCCTGCCTTTGTTCATCTTCATGGGGTACATGCTGTCGGAGTCGGGCATTGCCTCCGAACTCTACGAGATGTTCCACGTATGGATGGGCGGGCTCGCCGTGGGTACCATCGGCCTGATGGTGGTGGTCTCGGCGATGAATGGACTGAGTGTGGCCGGCATGGCCATCGGCGCCACCATCGCCCTGCCGGAACTGCTGCGCCGGGGCTACGACAAGATCATGGTCACCGGGGTAATCCAGGCCGGAAGCTCGCTTGGCATCCTGGTGCCGCCCAGCGTGGTGCTGGTGCTCTACGGCATGATCGCGCGACAGCCGGTCAGCCAGCTATGGCTGGCCGGAGCCATCCCCGGGTTGATCCTGGCGGCGATGTTCGTCATCTACATCGTGGTGCGCTGTCGCCTGCAGCCGAGCCTGGGGCCTGCGCTGCCGCCGGAGGAGCGCAACCTGTCCACCGCCGACAAGCTGAAGCTTCTGCGCGCGGGCATCATGCCGCTGGCGATCTTCTTCTTCATGACCGGGCTGTTCGTGATGGGCGTCACCAGCCTGGTCGAGAGCGCCGCGGTGGGGGCGCTGTCGGCGACCCTGGCGGCGGCGTTCAAGCGCCGTCTGACGCTGGCGGTAATCGAGACCACGGTGCGTCGCTCGCTCGGCATCACCTGCATGTTCATGTGGATCATCCTGGCGGCGCTGTGCTTTGGCGCGGTGTTCGACGGTCTCGGCGCGGTGCGCGCCATCGAGTCGGTATTCCTCGACCAGTTCGGCCTCACCCCCTGGCAGATCCTGGTGATGATGCAGCTGTCTTACATTCTGCTGGGCATGTTCCTCGACGACACCGCCATGCTGGTGATCGTGGCGCCGCTGTACGTGCCGCTGGTGATCACACTGGGCTTCGACCCGATCTGGTACGGAGTGCTCTACACCATCACCGTGCAGATCGCCTACATGACCCCACCGTTTGGCTACAACCTCTTTCTGATGCGCGCCATGGCCCCGCCGGAGATCAGTCTCGGCGACATCTACCGCAGCGTCTGGCCGTTCGTCGCCATCATGCTGGCGGGGCTTGCGCTGATCACCGCGTTTCCCGAGCTGGCGCTATGGCTGCCGGGTCTGTTCAGGGACTACTGAGGCAGGACTGTCGCGGTCTTGGCCCGGCAGGCAGGGATGTGAAGCAAGGAGCTTTAAAGAAGGCAGGAGAAGACGACAACAGGCGTCCTTTACGGACGCAACGTCAGGCAACAACAACGAAAACGGGAGAGAACGGATGACCAATCGTCGCGACTTCCTCAAGAAGGCCGGTGTCGCCACCGCCGCCACCGTGGGGGCGGGCACCCTGGCCGCCCCCTACGTCCACGCCCAGTCGAAGACACCGATCCGCTGGCGACTGCAGACCTACGCAGGGCCAGCCCTGGCGGAGCACGTGATCAAGCCCTCCATCGAGGCCTTCAACAAGGCCGCCAACGGCGAGATGGAGATCGAGCTGTACTTCTCCGACCAGCTGGTGCCCACCGGCGAGCTGTTCCGAGCGATGCAGCGGGGCACCATCGACGCGGTGCAGAGCGACGACGACTCGATCAACGCCCCGGTCGATGTCTCGGTGTTCGGCGGCTACTTCCCGTTCGCCTCGCGCTATAGCCTGGACGTGCCGACCCTGTTCAACCACTACGGCCTCAAGGAAATCTGGGAGGAGGCCTACGGCGAGATCGAGGGAGTGACCTGGCTCGGCTCCGGCAGCTGGGACCCCTGCAACTTTGTCACCCGGGAGCCGATTCGCAGCATCAAGGACCTGGAGGGCAAACGGGTCTTCACCTTCCCCACCGCCGGGCGCTTCCTGACCCGCTTCGGGGTGGTGCCGGTGACCCTGCCGTGGGAGGACATCGAGGTCGCCATGCAGACCCGCGAACTCGACGGCATCGCCTGGGCAGGCATCACCGAGGCCTACACCGTGGGCTGGGCGGACGTCTCCAGCTACTACCTGACCAACAATATTTCCGGCGCTTGGGCCGGCTCCTACTTCGCCAACAGCGAGCGCTGGAACGAGCTGCCGGATCACCTGAAGACGCTGTTCAGAATGTGCATGGACAGCTCTCACTACTATCGTCAGCACTGGTACTGGTGGGGCGAGGCCCACTACCGCACCCAGGGCGGCAAGCTGGAGCTGACCTCGATCCCGGAAAGCGAGTGGCAGACCATCGAGGACGAGGCGCTGAGCTTCTGGGACGAGATCGCAGGCCAGAGCGAGCGCAACGCCAAGGTGGTGCAGATCCTCAAGGACTATCGTCAGACCATGCAGCAGGCGGGACCTCCCTACCGCTACAGCTGACACTCTCGGTAGATATCGGGCGTTGCGGGCCGGCCCGGCAATCAAGGTCGGCCCGTTGTTTCTTCGCCCTTGTTCCTTCGCCCATGAGGAGGGTGATCGATGTCAGGACTCAATCCCAGGGACGTGCGCACGGCGGATGACGCCCGCCGGGTGGTCGAGGCGCGCAACCTCTCCCACGTCAAGATCGGCTTTCTCGATCTGGACGGGGTGATGGTCGGCAAGTACATGCACCGCGACAAGTTCTTTGCCGCCCTCGACGGCGGCTTCGCCTTCTGCGACGTGGTGCTGGGCTGGGACAGCAAGGACGAGCTGTACGACAACACGCGCTACACCGGCTGGCACACCGGCTATCCCGACGCCCAGTTGCGCGTGCTGCCGGAGAGCTGTCGCGAGGTACCCTTCGAAGGCGACATGCTGCTGTTCATGGCCGAATTCACCGAGCGGGCCGAGGCGATCTGTCCGCGTGGCCTGCTACGGCGGGTGCTGGGCCGGGCCGCCGAGATGGGCTTCTCGGTTCACGGCTCGCTGGAGTATGAATTCTTCATGTTCCAGGAGACGCCGGAATCGGTGCGCGAGAAGGGCTTTCGCAACCTGCGCCCGCTGACCCCGGACATGATGGGCTACTCCATGCTCAGGAGTTCGGTGCATGCCGAGCTCTACCACGAGCTGCTGGAGCTGTCCCAGCGCATGGACTTCCCCATCGAGGGGCTGCACACCGAGACCGGGCCAGGCGTGCTCGAGGCCGCCATCGGCGTCGACGAGGCGCTGGCCGCCGGCGACAAGGCGGCGCTGTTCAAGACCTTCACCAAGGTGTGGGCCCAGCGACGCGGCCTGATGGCCACCTTCATGGCCAAGTGGTCGCCGGACTATCCCGGCCAGAGCGGCCATATCCACCTGTCGATGAAGCACCTCGAGAGCGGCGAGTCGGCCTTCTACGACTCCGACGCCGAGCACTCCATGAGCGCCATCCAGCGTCACTTCGTCGCCGGCCAGCAGCGGCTGATGCCCGAGTTTCTGGCCATGTTCGCCCCCACCATCAACAGCTACACCCGGCTGATTCCCGGCTTCTGGGCGCCGACGGACGCCACCTGGGGCGTCGAGAATCGCACCACCGCCCTGCGCGTGATCCCCGGCAGCGCCAAGTCCCAGCGGGTCGAATACCGGCTCGGCAGCGCCGACGCCAATCCCTACCTGGCGCTGGCCGCGGCCATCGGTGCCGGCCTTTATGGCATCGAGCAGGGGCTCGAGCCCGATACCGCGGTTACCGGCAACGCCTACGAGCTCGACCATCCCGAGCACCAGGCGCTGCCGCGAACCCTGTGGGAGGCGGCCCAGCGGCTCAAGGCATCGACGCCTGCGCGCGGGCTTTTCGGCGACGACTTCGTCGAGCACTTTGCCGCCACCCGGGAGTGGGAGGAGCGCGAATTCCGTCGGCATATCACCGACTGGGAGCTCGATCGCTATTTCGAGATTATCTGACGCGGATGCCCGGTATCGAGATCATCTGACGCGGATGCCCGGCATCCCGCCAACCGACAGACGAGAGAACTGCATGGCCATTCAACAGACGATATCGCCGGTGGACGGCTCGGTGTACGTGGAGCGCGAGCAGGCCGGCGCGGCCGAGATCGAAACGGCCCTGGCCCGCGCGGTCGAGGCCCAGCAGGACTGGCGCGAACGTGACGTCGCCGAGCGCTGCCGCCTGTGCAGTGCGATGGTGGACGCCTTCGTCGCCCGGCGCGATCAGCACGCCGAGGAGCTGTGCTGGCAGATGGGCCGGCCCATTTCTCAGGGCGGCGGGGAAATCGGCGGCTTCGAGGAGCGCGCCCGGGCGATGATCGCCATGGCGCCTGAGGCGCTCGCGCCGCTGCGCCTGGCCGACAAGCCCGGCTTTACCCGCTATATCCGCCGCGAACCGCTGGGCGTCTCGCTGATCGTCGCGCCCTGGAACTTCCCCTACATGACCGCGGTGAACGCCGTGGTGCCGGCGATCCTCGCCGGCAATGCGGTGATCCTCAAGCACTCCGCCCAGACCCCGCTGTGTGCCGAGCGCATGGTCGAGGCCGCCCGAGAGTCGGGTATCCCCGAGGGGGTGTTCCAGTACCTGCATCTGAGCCACCAGGCCACCGAGTCCCTGATGGGTGACCCTCGCATCGACCATGTGTCCTTCACCGGCTCGGTGGGCGGTGGTCGCACCGTCGAAGCCGCCACCGCCGGGCGCTTTATCGCCACGGCGCTGGAACTCGGCGGCAAGGACGCCGCCTATGTGCGTGCCGACGTCGACCTGGACAGCGCGGTGGAAGGGGTGATGGACGGCGCCTTCTTCAACTCGGGCCAGAGCTGCTGTGGCATCGAGCGGATCTACGTCGAGCGCGCCATCTTCGATGACTTCGTCGAACGGGCGGTGGCCTGGCTGAAGCAGCTCAGGCTCGGCAACCCCTGCGACCCGTCAACCAGCCTGGGGCCGGTGGTCAAGCCCGCCGCCGCCGACTTCGTACGGGGCCAGGTGGAGGCGGCGGTGGCCGCCGGCGCTCGCGCCTGGATCGACCCCGGCGACTATCCGCTGTCGCGCCCCGGCAGCGCCTATCTGGCGCCACAGCTGTTGACCGGGGTCGACCACAGCATGGCGGTGATGCGCGAGGAGAGCTTCGGCCCGGTGGTCGGGGTGATGGCGGTGGACGGCGACGACGAGGCCATCGCCTTGATGAATGACTCCGAGTTCGGCCTGACCGGGGCGATCTTCACCCGCGACCTGGTCGCCGGCGAAGCGCTGGCCGCGCGGCTTCAGGTGGGCACCGCCTTCGTCAATCGCTGCGACTATCTGGACCCGGAGCTGGCCTGGACCGGCGTCAAGCATTCGGGTCGCGGCTGCTCGCTGTCGCGGCTCGGCTTCGACAGCCTGACCCGGCCCAAGTCCTTCCATCTGAAACACGCCTGAGGCAACCATGAGCGATATCAGCCGCTACACCACCAGCTGGAACTACCCCTCGGCCATCCTCACCGGCGCCGGTCGGATTCGTGACCTGCCGGCCCAGTGCCGAGAGCTTGGCATGACAGCGCCGTTGTTGATCACCGATCCGGGGCTCGCGGCGCTGCCGATGGTGCGCGAAGTGCTCGATCACTGCGCCGGCGAAGGACTCAGGGCGGGGCTGTTTGCCGAGATCAAGGGCAATCCCACCGGTGCCAACGTCATCGCCGGCGTCGACGCCTTCCGCCAGGGTGAGCACGACGGCGTGATCGCCTTCGGCGGAGGCTCCGGACTCGACGCGGCCAAGGCGGTGGCGCTGATGGCCAATCAGCGCGACGGCCTGTCGCTGTGGTCGCTGGAGGACGTCGGCGACAACTGGAAGAACGCCGACGGCGACGCCATCGTGCCGCTGGTGGCGGTGCCGACCACCGCAGGTACCGGCTCGGAGGTGGGACGCGCCTCGGTGATCACCGACGAGGCCGAGCGGGTCAAGCGCATCATCTTCCACCCCGGCATGGTGCCGGCCCGGGTGATCCTGGACCCGACCCTGACCGTGGGCCTGCCCCCTGCGGTCACCGCCGCTACCGGTATGGATGCCCTGTCCCACTGTCTGGAGGCCTGGTGCGCGCCGGGCTATCACCCCATGGCCGAGGGCATCGCGGTGGAGGGCATGCGCCGGGTCCGTGACTATCTGCCCCGGGCCTACGCCCATGGCGACGACCTGGAGGCCCGGCTCAACATGCTGGTGGCATCGAGCATGGGCGCCACCGCCTTCCAGCGGGGGCTCGGCGCCATGCATGCCCTGGCCCATCCATTGGGGGCGCTGTACGACGCCCACCATGGCACCTTGAACGCCATCCTGATGCCCTATGTGCTCAAGGCCAACGAGCGCGCCATCGGTGAGCCCATGGTGCGCCTGTGTCGCTATCTCGATATTCGCCAGCCGGGCACCTCAAGTGCCATCGACTGGGTGCTCGAGCTGCGCGAGCGGCTCGCTATCCCCCACGACCTGGCGGCCATCGGCATCGACGACGCCGAGGCGGTGAAGATCGGCGAAATGGCGGTGGTCGACCCGTCCGCGGCAAGCAATCCCATCGCCTTTACGGCCGAGGACTATCAACGCATCTTCCTGGCGGCCCAGCAGGGCCGGCTATAGCGCTTGGTATTAGCGCTTGGAATAGCGCCCGGCCCCGCCCGATGACATGGCCCTGGCGGCGCCCGGGTCGTCTCTGGCAAGGTGGCCGGCCAGCGTCAAGGGAGTACTGGTGATGGAGAACATCATGCGAATCGGTCTACTGCAGTGCGACGACGTGGCGCCGGAGCTGATCGACGCCCACGGCAACTATCCGGCCATGTTCGAGGCGCTGCTGGCGCCGGCGGCCTTTTCCCTGGGGGTCAGCCTCGAGTGGCAGGTCTACCGTTGCCTGGACGGCGAGATTCCCGATGACGTCGAGGCAGTGGACGCCTGGCTGACCACCGGCTCGAAGTTCGGGGTCAACGACGGCCACGCCTGGATCGCCCGGCTCGAGGACTTCGTGCGCGCGCTCTATCGCGCGGAGAAGCCTCTGGTGGGGGTGTGCTTCGGCCATCAGTTGATCGTCAAGGCGTTGGGCGGCGAGGTGATCAAGAGTCCCAAGGGCTGGGGCGTGGGGCTTTCCAACAATCGGGTCGGCGAGCGCGAGCCCTGGATGACCCCCTGGCAGCATGACCTCGACCTGCTGGTCAGCCACCAGGATCAGGTCGAGGCGCTACCCGAAGGCGCCTCGACCCTGGGCGGCAGCGGCTTCTGCCCCCACTACCTGATCCGCGTCGGCCGCTGCTTTCTTGGCGTCCAGGGCCACCCCGAGTTTCGCCCCGACTACTCCCGCGACCTGATGCGACTGCGCCAGGGCCTGGTCGGGGAAGAACGGGTACGCCAGGGCCAGGCCTCGCTGGCCGGACGCATCGACGACGGCGTGATGGCCGAGTGGATACTGCGCTTCATGCGCGAGGCGATGGCGGTCAGGGAGGGGTGACGATGACTGCAGCAAGCTGAATACGGCTGTACGCTTGTCTCATGTCGCAGGCAGTTTGTCGTGACCAGGCGGGGGGAAGAGCATGCGATCCTTTGACATCGAAGAAGCCAGCACGCAATTGGTACAGCT
Organism: Halomonas sp. MMSF_3323; assembly: GCF_030733595.1. NCBI lineage: Bacteria > Pseudomonadati > Pseudomonadota > Gammaproteobacteria > Oceanospirillales > Halomonadaceae > Halomonas > Halomonas sp. MMSF_3323. The sequence continues at coordinate 125,760 of NZ_JASHIT010000008.1, forward strand.
CGTCGAGCGAGTCCGTCAGGGAGAAGGATGCTTCATTACAATGGCGGGCAAGCCGGTGGTTCGGGTTACCTCCATCGAAAGACCGGAGCCCGAGCACCTGAGGCGGCTTGGCTTTCTTGATGGCCAGTTCAGCGTGCCGGAGGACTTTGATCGTATGTCGGTATGGGACACCTTCTCCCAGTTCGACTCGTCGCAAGGGATACCGTGATGGCGCGTCGGGTTATGGACTCACCGGTCGCGCAGGCGTCTTGTCGCGGGCCTGCTCGAACACGGCAAATTCGCTGTCGCTCAGCCTGGCCTGCTTGCCAATATCGGCCAGCAACGAACCCAGCTTGACCTTGCCCTCGAGCGATACCGCCGTCTCGAGGATCTCGCGTACCTCCGCCTACATGCTATGACCGTGTCGAGCCGCACGGATGCGCAGGGCGCGATGTACCTCGTTGGGAAGGTTGCGAACCGTCAGCATGGCCATAGGTAGCGTCTCCCAGTGCATTCAGTGCATTCATCGTAGTCACCTGATTGCATGGCAACTAGGCGCGCTGCGGTGTTGGTCGGGAGTATGGGAGCTGCCTTCGCCAGAAAAGCCAGGCTCAGGTGCTCCCTCTTTGCCTATCAACCATCAAACCGCTGTCTGAGTATCCTCAGTCCGTTGCCGACGACCAGCAGGCTCGAGCCCAGGTCGGCAAACACCGCCATCCACAAGGTGGCGTGGCCGGTCAGCGCCAGGGCCAGGAATACCGCCTTGATGCCGAGCGCCAGGGCGATGTTCTGCACCAGCAGGCGGCGGGTGCTGCGGGCCAGGTCGATCAGCCGCGGCAGGCTGGCCGGGTCGTCGTTCATCAGCGCGATATCGGCGGTCTCGATGGCCACGTCGCTGCCTGCCGCGCCCATGGCGATGCCGATATCGGCCCGGGCCAGGGCGGGAGCGTCGTTGATGCCGTCGCCGACCATGGCGCACACACCGCGTCGGGACAGCGCGTCCAGGCGCGCCAGCTTGTCCTCCGGCAACAGCTCACCGTAGGCCTCGTCGATGCCGGCTTCACGAGCGATGGCATCGACCCTGGCCTGGGCGTCGCCGCTGAGCATGCTGACGCTCACCCCCTGGCGATGCAGACGTTCGATGGCTTGGCGGCTGGTGCTGCGCAGGGCGTCCCTGACCGCGAAGTAGGCCAGCAGCCGCTCGTCGCGCCCCAGCCAGACGATGCCGGCGTCGTCGTTGTCGGCGTCGCTGCTGGTCAGCTGGGCCTGGCTGACCCCCATCTCGCCGGCCAGGCGGGCGTTGCCGAGCCACACCGTCGCACCGCTATCGACCTCGCTTGCCACCAGACCACGACCGCCGCGCTCCTCGACACCTTCCAGTGACACCCTAGGCTGAGAGCCCAGCCCCTGCACCAGGGCGCGGGACACCGGATGGTTGGAGCGCTCCGCCAGGGCGAGGGCCAGGCGCTGTCCCTCGGCGTCGCTGCTGTCACCGAGCGCAGCTGAGCGCACCAGTCGTGGCTTGCCCTCGGTCAGGGTGCCGGTCTTGTCCAGCGCCAGGTGGGTGAGTCGCGTGGCCTGCTCGAGAAAGGCCCCGCCCTTGATCAGGATACCCTGGCGTGCGGCGGCACCGAGGCCGCTGACCACCGTTACCGGGGTGGAGATCACCAGCGCGCAGGGGCAGGCGATGACCAGCAGCACCAGGGCGCGGTAGACCCCGTCGAGCCAGGGACCGAGGCCGAGCAGTGGCCAGCCCAGCGCGACCAGCCCGGCCAGCACGAACACCACCGGGGTGTAGATGGCGGCGAAGCGATCGATGATGCGCTGCGTAGGCGCGCGACGGGACTGGGCTTCTTCCACCGCGTGGATGATGCGCGCCAGGGTGGTATCATTGGCCCGCCGGGTGACGCGGTAGTCGAAGTCGCCGGCCAGGTTGATGGAGCCGGCGTAGACGCTCTCGCCGAGGGAGCGATCACGCGGCAGGCTCTCGCCGGTAATCGGCGCCTCGTCGAGGCTAGGGTCACCGCGCACGATCTCGCCGTCCAGCGCCAGACGCTCGCCGGCGTGAACCCTGACCAGATCACCGATGGCGACGTCGTCGGCGTCGATCTCGCGCCACTCGCCGCTGCCAGACTCTCCTTCATCCAGCACCCGTGCCCTGGGCGGGGCCAGGTCGAGCAGTCCTGAGATAGCCTGGCGCGCGCGTGCAAGCGACCTGGCCTCGAGGTGCTCGGCCAGGGTGAACAGCACGATCACCATGGCCGCCTCGGCCCAGTGACCGATCAGCATGGCGCCGGTCACCGCCACGCTCATCAGCGCATTGATGTTGAGGGTGCCGTGGCGCAGCGCCACAAGGCCCTTTTTCCAGGTGGGGAGGCCGACCAGGGCGATGGCGACGATGGCCAGCAGCGGCGTAAGCCAGCCAGCGGTCAGCCCTAGCCAGCCGATGGCCTCGGCGCCCAGGGCCAGAATGCCGGCCAGCGCGAGGCGCCCCCAGGGCGTCGTCGTGGTGCTGCGGGAATCATGGGCGGCGTCGGCGCCTTGGTCATCCTCGAAGCGAGGCGTCATGCCGGTGTCGCGGACACGGGCGGCCAAGGCGTCGCGATCGACACCCTGGTGATGGACCACCAGACGACGCTGCATCAGCTGGAAGCTCAGTGCCTCGACCCCGGGAAGATCGGCCAGCGCCTTTCTGAGCACGCCTTCTTCGGTGGGGCAGCACATCTCGTCGATGGTCAGCGCAAGACGACTAGCCGAAGGGGACGCTTCGCTGCTCTGTGGGGTGTCGGCAGTCTCGGCTGCGCCGCAGCAGGTGTTGGTACCCGCTGTCCTGGTTTCGCTTGTTGTTTCGTCTCTAGTTTCGGTCTTGGTTTCAGTGCGGGGCGTGGCACTGGAGGCGCAGCAACTGCCAGCGCTTGCCGAGCTGGTTTCGCTTACTGTTTCGGTCCTGGCGTCGGAGCCGCAGCGGGCATCTGTGCTTGCCGGTCTTGCGTCAACTCTGGAATCGCCGTCTGCGCTTCGGTAAGCGCAGCAGCCGGCCTTGCTCGTACTTTTCGCGCTGCGCTCTTCAGGGGAATCTGCCATCTTGGGGGAATCTGCCATCTTGGGGGAATCTGCCATCTTGGGGGAATCTACCATCCTGGGAACTCCACTCGGGTCTCTGAGTCAGAGTTGACACCCTGTAGTCACTATAGGGTCAAGGGCTGGCACGAGACAGTCGATGCCTGGCCAGAATGGACGGACGTTTGGCGAGAGGAAAACCCATGAAGATCGGCGAGCTGGCAAGACGCAGCGGGGTCAAGGTGGAGACGGTGCGCTACTACGAGCGCGAAGGACTGCTGCCCGAGCCTGCGCGCAGCGAGGGCAACTATCGACTCTATCGTGAGGCCCACGCCGAGCGCCTGGACTTTATCCGTCACTGCCGCGCCCTGGACATGACGCTGGACGAGATCCGCGCGCTGCTGGTCTGTCAGGACGATCCCGAGCAGCCCTGCGAGGAGGCCGACGCCCTGATCGAGGCGCACCTGGGGCACGTCGAGCAGAGGATCGCTCAGCTCTCCAGGCTCAAGGTCGAACTGGAAGGCCTGCGCCGTCGCTGCGCAGGCCAGGGCAAGGTCGGCGAGTGCGGCATCCTCAATGAACTGTCCCAGCCGGTCGATCCCCCCGAGACGCTGGAGCATGCCCACGTCGGTGGCGTCCATCCGCGGCGTTGAGCCCGGCTGGCGCAAGCCCGCGTCTCCCCTTGCATAGAGCCCGGACAGGGACACCAGGAGCCGGACACGACAGCGCCGCCCGGAGGGGCGGCGCTGGTGGGTGCCGTGATGCGATGGCCAGGTTGGCGTTGTCAGACGACGCGCATCAGGCCTCTTCGGTGCGCCTGGGCAGTACCCAGTCCTTGCGCGGGAAGTGGCAGGTGTAGCCATGGGGAATGCGCTGCAGGTAGTCCTGGTGCTCGGGTTCGGCCTCCCAGAAATCCCCCACCGGCTCGACCTCGGTGACCACCTTGCCGGGCCACAGACCCGAGGCTTCCACGTCGGCGATGGTGTCGAGCGCTTCACGCTTCTGCTCTTCATCCACGTAGTAGATGGCCGAGCGGTAGGACATGCCACGGTCGTTGCCCTGACGATTGGGCGTGGTCGGGTCATGGATCTGGAAGAAGTACTCCAGCAGCTTGCGATAGCTGATCACGTCGGGATCGAACAGGATCTCGATACCCTCGGCGTGGGTGCCGTGGTTACGATAGGTGGCGTTCTGCACGTCGCCACCGGTGTAGCCGACCCGGGTGTACTCGACCCCTGGCAACTGGCGAATCAGATCCTGCATGCCCCAGAAGCATCCGCCTGCGAGAACTGCGCGTTGTTGTGCCATGTTCAGACCTCCTCGACTTGATTCAGATATTCGCCGTAGCCCTCGGCTTCCATGTCATCGCGATGGATGAACCTGAGCGACGCCGAGTTGATGCAGTAGCGCATGCCTCCCTTGTCCCTGGGGCCGTCGTTGAAGACGTGACCCAGGTGGCTGTCACCGTGGGATGAGCGCACCTCGGTGCGGATCATGCCATGAGACGAATCCACCAGCTCGTTGACGTAGGCCGGCTCGATCGGCTTGGTGAAGCTGGGCCAGCCACAGCCGGACTCGTACTTGTCCGACGAGGCGAACAGCGGCTCGCCAGAGACGATGTCCACGTAGATGCCGGGCTCCTGGTTGTGCAGGTGCTCCCCGGTGCCGGGACGCTCGGTGCCGCTTTCCTGGGTGACCCGATACTGCTCGCGGTTCAGTCGGGCGATGGCCTCGGGTGACTTTTCATAGGTTTTCATGGGCTCTCCTCGTGGGTGGGGGAGACGCAGGCTCGGCGCGATGGCTTGCCCTCAAGGTTACACGCCAGCTTGCGGGACCGTAATCAGTCGTGGTGATGGAGAGATCCTTACACGCCTAACGATTCGTGTCACGCCGATGCAGGCATTGGCCCAGCGCCCAGACCTGGTCGATGGCCCAGTCATCGTCGCCGAGCACCAGCAGGTCGGCGTCCTGACCGACCGCCAGACGTCCCTTGCGCTTGAGCCCGAGGGCGTCTGCGGCGTGGGTGCTGGCGAGGCCCACGGCGACCTCCAGGGCGATGCCGTGGTCGTTGACGCACTCGCCCAGTACCTCGAACAGGCTGTCCAGGCGGCCAGCCTCGAGGCCGACGAATCGCCCCTCGGCGTCAAAGCGGGGCAGGGAAGCGTTGGCGTCGGAGGACAGGCTGATGCGCGAAGGGTCGACGCGGGCCTTGAGCGCCCTGGCGGCGGCTTCTGACGCAGGCACCTCGCCGTCGGCCAGAAGCTCCTGCGTGGTGCTGGTGGTGAAGTCGATCCGCCCGCCGTCCCGGGCGAAGCGCAGGCCATCCTCGAACAGCGCCGCGGTGCGGTTGATGTGGGTCGGCATGAACTGGGCGATGGGCAAGGCCGTGGTGCGTGCTACCTCACGCAGGATCTCCAGGCCACCTTCGGCGTCGCCGGTGTGGATGAAGACGATCCCGGACTTGCCGGCGAGCATTCCTGCGGTGCGGCTCTCGGAGGCCAGCCGAGCAAGCTCATGGGCGCTGGGCTGGGAGCCGCGATGGTCGCTGATGGCGACCTCACCGACGCCGATGAACTCGGGGATATGGACGATATCCTCGGCCACCGAGCCGGTCAGGGTCACCGGCGGCAGCTGGTAGGAGCCGGTGTAGGCGTAGCAGCTCAGGCCGCCGGCGGCGAGCTCGCGTACCTTGCCGAGCAGGTTGGCCGGCGTGCGGGTCAGAGCGTCGGTGCCGAGCGCCCCCACCAGGGTGGTGACGCCGGAGGCGATGGCATCCTCGAGGCGGAGCTCGGGGGTGCGGGTGCCAAAGCCGCCTTCGCCACCACCGCCGGTCATGTGCACCAGCGGATCGACCAGGCCAGGGATGACCCGCCGGCCCTCGAGGTCGTGTACCTCGAGGCCGGGAAAGTGTTCATCGACGCTGGCCTCGGGTTCCAGCACCGCCGCGATGCGGCGGTCGGTGATCAGCAGGTGCTTCAGGCCCATCGCGGCAGGGGCGTAGAGGCGGGCATTCTTCAGAAGGGTCAGCATGGCGGCTCCCGAGACAGGGCCGGCCCTGGGGCAGGCCGGCCTGAACGATAAAGGGCAACGTTCACAGTTTGACGTCGTAGCTGAAGTACTCGTTCATGATCTCGTCGTAGGTGCCGTCTGACTTGAGCTCGGCCAGGGCCTCGTTGAAACGCTCGGCGAGTTCACGGTCGCGCTTGCGGAAGGCCACGCCGACGCCCTGGCCGAAGTAGGTCTCGGGCTCCTTGATGAAGTCGCTGATGCGCACGAAGTCGCTCTGTTCGGTATCGATGTCGATCATCGCCTCGGCGATCGGATAGTCCATGAAGGTCAGGTCCAGGCGGCCGGCACGCAGGTCGGCGACCACGTCGTCGGCACTGGCGTAGCGGCGCACTTCGAGCACATCGCCGTACAGGTCGGTGACGTAGCGATCCTGCAGGGTGGCGCGCTGCACGCCGACGCTCAGGCCTTCGAGGCTGGCCTTGTCGGCGATGTCGATGTCGCGGCCGCGCGGCGTGATCCAGGCGCTCGGGGTGGTGTAGTAGGGCTCGGAAAACAGCACCTGGCGGCTGCGTTCCTCGGTGATCGCCATGGACGACATGATGGCGTCGAACTTGCGCGCCATCAGCGCCGGGATCATGCCGTCCCAGGGCTGCTCGACCCAGGTGCACTGGATCTCGAGGCGCTCGCAGACGGCGTTGCCCAGGTCGATCTCGAAGCCGGTCAGGGTACCGTCGGCGGTCTTGTACTCGAAGGGTTCGTAGGGCACATCGACGGCCAGGCGAAGCGGCTCATCGGCGAGTGCTGGGCCTGCGCCGATCATCAGCGCGGACAGGGCGGAGGCGAGCAGCAGGGGAGAACGATTCATGGGGACTTCCTTGGACAAGAGTGAATAACCACAGCATATGACCCCTGCAGCGATGCATCAGCAGGGAGCTGCCTACACACAGGGGAATGTCGCCAGGGGAGGGCGAACAAGCAGAACTTTCAAGGCGTTGGAGTATACGCCGGGGACGCTATTCGTCGAACCATTCACTCAGGGCAAAGCCATCCAGCCAGGGCGGCCGGGGAAGGGACTCTGCGAAGATGGGGAGCCAGGTCAGGGGCACGAAGATGTCCTGTCGCTTCAAGGTGCTATCGAGTGTTCTAGCGAGTGCTACAGCAAGATTGCCAGCAAGTGTTCCAGCGAGTGCCGGTGGTGACACCGGACCCGGAAGGTCCGGCGCGGTGCCTGCTCGAGGCGTTGGCTCGGGCAGGACTTGTTGCTTCAGCAAGATGCTTATTCAGCAAAGACTTATTCAGCAAAGTACTTGGCATGAATCTCTTCGTAGGTGCCGTTGTCCTTCAGGGTGGCGAGCGCCTCGTTGAAGGCCTTGGCCAGGTCCTCGTCACGCTGACGGAAGGCGATGCCGAAGCCGTCACCGAAGTACTCCTTGGGCTCGGTGATCTGCTCACCGACCACCTTGTAGTCGCCTGCCTCGCTGTCCAGCAGGGTCGACTTGCCGACCGGATAGTCGAGGAAGCCGATGTCGACGCGGCCGGAGTCCATGTCCAGCACCAGGTCGTCGGCGGTGGCGTAGCGGCTGACATCGGCCACGTCGCCGTACAGGTCGGTGACGTAGTTGTCCTGCAGGGTGCCACGCTGCACGCCGATGGTCAGACCCTCGAGGGACTCGACGTCAGGGTTGCCCATCTCCAGGTCGGTCGGGGCGAACCAGGCGGACGGCGGGGTGAAGTAGGGGTCGGAGAACAGCACCTGCTCACGACGCTCGTCGTTGATGGTCATGGAGGACATGATGGCGTCGTACTTGCGCGCCATCAGGCCGGGGATGATGCCGTCCCAGCCCTGAACCACCCACTCGCACTGGATGCCGACTTCAGCACAAAGAGCGTTACCCAGATCGATGTCGAAGCCGGTCAGCTCGCCGTCGGGGGTGCGGTATTCCATCGGCTCGTAGGGCACATCGACGCCGATGCGGATGTCACGAACCTCGGCCTGGGCGGTAGAAGCGAGAACCGCGGTGCCGATCAGGCCAGCGGTAAAGAGCTTGCGCAGTGTCATATCGGTAAACCCTTGTTATTGATAAGCGGGTGTTGATGCGATGGGAGGGCGTCTTGTGGACGCATACCATCACCTTAGCGAATCGGGGCCCTCTCAGGAAGGGCAGGGCGGCAGAAATGAAACGCCAGTTCCCAACGCTTGTTTGACGATAGCGCGACGGCGCCGGAGGCGGTGGCCTCCGGCGTCACGACGGCTTAACCGGAGGCCGGCTTCAAGTGAGCCAGCAGGCGCTTTTCCAGATAGCGGAACAGGTACAGGATGGCGAAGGTCAGGCACAGGTAGATCGCCGCCACGAACAGGAAGGCGTCGAAGGGCGCGTAGTAGCGGGCATAGACGAAGCGTGCCGCACCGGTCAGGTCCATGATGGTCACCACGCTGGCGATGGCGCTGGCGTGGAGCATGAAGATCACCTCGTTGCCGTAGGCCGGCAGCGCCCGGCGGAAGGCGCTGGGCAGCACGATGCGGCGCATCATCAGCGAGTAGCGCATGCCGTAGGCCCTGGCCGCCTCGATCTCGCCACGCGGGGTGGCCTTGATCGCACCATGGAAGATCTCGGTAGTGTAGGCCGCGGTGTTCAACGAGAACGCCACCAGCGCCGGGAAGAACGGCTTCTCCAGCAGTACCCATAGCCAGGTGTCCTGGATGCCCTCGACGAACACCACGCCGTAGTAGATAAGATAGAGCTGCACCAGCAGCGGCGTGCCGCGGAACACATAGGTGTAGAAGAAGATCGGCATCTTGATCCAGCGGCGCTTGGAACCCCGGCCGATGGCCAGTGGCACCGCGGCGATCAGGCCGACGATCAATGACAGGAACACCAGCTGGACCGTGGTGGTCAGGCCCTCACCGTAGTAGGACAGGGTGTCGAGGGTGAAGATGGTGTTGTTGGCCAGCAGTGCTTCGATTGAGGCAAGCAGTGAATCCATCAGTCATGCCCTCCGAAGCCGACGTCGTAGCGCTTCTGCAGTCTGGCGAAGAACCACTCCGAGACGCTGGCGATCAGCAGATAGATGACCGCCACGATGATCATGAACAGGAAGGGCTCGCGGGTGGCCTTGGAGGCCTCCGCGGCGACCCGCACCATGTCGGACAGGCCGATTACCGAGACCAGGGCAGTGGTCTTCAACAGCACCATCCAGTTGTTGGACAGGCCCGGCAGGGCATGGCGCATCATCTGCGGGAAGCGAATACGGCGGAACACCAGGGCGTGGCTCATGCCGTAGGCGCGGCCTGCCTCGATCTGGCCGCTGTCCACCGCCAGAAAGGCGCCACGGAAGGTCTCGCCCATATAGGCACCGAAGATCAGGCCGATGGTCAGGACGCCGGCGACGAACTCGTTGACGTTGATGAAGATGTCGATACCGAAGCGGGCATACAGCCAGTCGGTGACCATGTTGATGCCGATCTGGCCGCCGAAGAACAGCAGCATCATCAGCACCAGGTCCGGTACGCCGCGGATGATGGTGGTATAGAGGGTGCCCAGGCGGTGGGCCACCCAGTTGCGCGACATCTTGGCGCTGGCGGTGACAAGGCCAAGCCCGATGGCCAGGATCAGTGACAGCACCGCCAGTTCGATGGTGACCAGCGCCCCCTCGAGAAGGCGTGGCCCGTAACCGTGAAGGTCAATCATGGGTCTCTCCTGGCCGCCTCAGCGCTTGGGTGCAAGGAATTGCTTGAGTCGCTCGGAGCTGGGGTTGCCCAGCACCTGGTCGGGCGGACCCGCTTCCTCGACCTGACCCTGGTGCAGGTAGATCACCTGACTGGAGACGTCGCGGGCGAAGGCCATTTCGTGGGTTACCACAATCATGGTGCGGCCTTCCTCGGCCAGGTCACGCATGACCTTGAGCACGTCGCCGACAAGCTCCGGGTCCAGCGCCGAGGTCGGCTCGTCGAACAGCATGACCTCCGGGTCCATGGCGAGTGCCCGGGCGATGGCACCACGCTGCTGCTGGCCACCGGAAAGCTGGGCCGGATAGTAGTCGGCGCGTTCGGCCAGGCCGACCCGCTTTAGCAGGGCGCGGGCGTGTTCGATGGCCTCCTTCTTCGACTTCTTGAGCACGTGGACAGGCGCTTCGATGACGTTCTCCAGAAGCGTCATGTGGGCCCAGAGGTTGAAGCTCTGGAACACCATCGACAGCTTGGCGCGCATCTGTACCACCTGGTTCCAGTCGGCAGGCTCGCGGCCGTGCTTGGTTTCCTTGAAGCGGATCTGTTCGCCGTGGACAAACAGCTCGCCCTCGTTGGGCTGTTCAAGCAGGTTCATGCAGCGCAGGAAGGTGCTCTTGCCGGAGCCGGAGGCGCCGATCAGGGTGATGACGTCCCCCTTGCGGGCCTCGAGAGACAGCCCCTTGAGCACTTCGGTGTTGCCAAAGCGCTTCTTGATATTGCGCACTTCCAGCGGAATTGGTGTATCAGCCATGAATCGGGCTCCAGATAGAATCGGCCGTGCCGGGTGGGCCGGCCGGATGGCGCGGGCTGGCGCGAAAAAAACGGGGGATTCTAACAGGCTTGGAACGGCGCAGCAGACGAAGCTGATCCGAGGGGGTATAGACCTTCGTCGAGTATAGGGGCGGGAGTTGTCATGCGTCTATCTCCAGGTTGTTGTTATGTATATATTTATTGTAAGTAAAAGAGGTGCGATCTCACGCTGATGTCAGCCTCACCGGGCGCACCAGCAGCGCCGCTCGAGCGCCGAGTTCTACCCTGGCGTTGGGGAACACCACCTTGAGCGGCTCGTCACCGATACGGGTATCGCCGGCCTGGGCGTCACGCGCCACCACGGTACCGGGGGCGAACTCGGTGAAGTTGGGAATGTCATCGGCAAAGCACAGCGCGAAGTCCTCGCTTTCACGGAACACTTCGACAGCCACCGCAAAGCCATCCAGCTGCTGGATCTCGCCCGACTCGGGCAATTGTCCGGCGATCAGCGACTGAATCAGCCGGCCCATGGGTTCAAGTGGCTCGAGATCATTGTGGCCGAACGGCAACGCCTTGCCGAGTTCCAGGGTAAACGCCTGGGCGCCGTGGTAGTGCTTGCTGTAGTGGGAGAAGGTCCAGCTATGCTGATGCTGCTTGAGCGCCGCCTGGATGCCCGCGCCGGCCATCCAGTGCCACTGCTCGCTATCGGTACGAGTCTCGGCGAAAGGGTCCACCACGAAGCGTGGGTAGTGGCTGTCGCGGATCGCGGTGTGCAGGTCGTAGTGCAGCCTTGGCAGCTGGCTGTGGTCGGCGAAGAAGGCATCCACCGCGGCCATCAGCTCACGCGCGCGGACGGCCTCGTCGCCTGGCTGGTCGAGTTCCCGCCGGAACAGCCGATTAAGGTTGGTCTCGACGAAGCGGGTGTTGCGACGAATCGCCTCGAGGTTGCCGAGGATCACCAATACCGGAGCACCGACAGAGGCAAGCCCTGCCTCCAGGCGCGCCAGGCAATCACCCAGCAGCTCGATCGGCGCGGTCTCGTTGCCGTGGATGCCGACGGACAGCACGCAGGCGCGTGCATCTGCGCCGACGGTGTCCGGGATCAGGCGCAGCAGGCCTGGCCCCTCGATCCGATAGCGGCCGCCTTTTAGCGAGCCTTCCCGGCCCTTGATCGGCCGGTCGGGGGACGACGCATCGGCCTCAAGACTTGCCGTCAGCCACTCAGCCAGCATGGCGACCTCCCGCCAGAGGCGAGGAACAAAGGGAACCTGAGTCGGGTGTCAGAACAAACGTCATCGGGAGTCTTCTTGTTGCCAAGGCATTTATCGAATTCTTGTCGCCGCACCATTGCGAGCCCCCAGGAGGACCCCGTTGCCTCTTATCGGCCCAGAGCTGGCCCACTACCTACCCACTAGCGACCCTCCGGGCCGACTCGCCAGCCGAGCTGGGGCGAACGGAAACAGGGCAGGGCGTGGCCTGTCAGCGGCCGATGGCCGGGCATTCGATCATCGCTGGAGGCGCGGATGCCGCTTCACCTTCTTAGGCAGCGAGGGACCTCGCAAGAGCGAGCGTCGATCTGGTGAAAACCGGGGGTGCGATAATGAAAGGCCCGGCAGCATTCGCCGCCGGGTCGGAGATGAGCGGCCACAGCGGCAGGCGCCTAGAGACCGCGAGCGCCGGTATAGAGGGTATACAGCGATTGACTGGCGGCCATCAGCAGACGGTTGCGCTTCTCTCCGACGAAGCAGACGTTGGCGCAGACTTCCGGCAGCAGGACGCGACCGATCAGGGTGCCATCCGGAGCAAACACGCTGACCCCATCCTTGCCCTCGCCCCCTGAGGTGCCGACCCAGAGGTTGCCGTCCTCATCACAGCACATGCCGTCATAGCCCTCGCTGGTGCTTTCCACCAGCCTCTCGGCACCAGCCAGCGTCCTGTTCTCGGCGCTGAAGGTGAATCGCGTGATGGTGGCGGGCTGATCGGGATGGTGCGAAGGGGCGGTATCGGTGACATACAGCGAGCTGCCGTCCGGCCCCAGGGCGATCCCATTGGGCTTGTAGAGCTCTGTGGTCAGACGGGTCGGCTCCTGCATGCCGTCCTCCCAGTAGTAGATGGCGGTCTCGAGTTCGAGCGAGCGCTGCTTGCCCTCGTAGTCGGAGTGCGCGCCGTAGCCGGGGTCGGTGAAGATGATGGCGCCGCCGGGCAGGGTGACCAGATCGTTGGGGGCATTGAGTGGCTTGCCGTCGAAGGTGCTGGTCAGCACATGGCGACTGCCGTCCCACTCGTAGCGAACCACCTGGGCCGGCGAGTGCTCGCAGGCGATCAGGCGACCACGATCGTCGAAAGCGTTGCCGTTGGAATGGCCGATATGATCACGCAGCACGCTGACCTGGCCGCTGGCCTCGTCCCAGCGCATCTGCCGGGCCCTGGGGATGTCGCTGAACACTGCGTAGCGACCCACGGCGTTCCAGGCAGGCCCCTCGAGCCAGAGTCCGCCCGTCCATTCCCGTTCCAGCGGGGCGTTGAACAGCATGTACTGCTTGAAACGATCATCCACCACCTGCCAGGCGTCGATCGGATAGCGCTCGGGCGTGCCGCCGGCATGGGCAAATAGCGACGGCGCCGCAGCGGTGGCGCCGATGGCCGCCGTGGCGGCAAGAAACTCTCGTCTTCCCAGTGACATTGCTTGACCTCCATGCAGTGAAAGGGCGACCGAGGTGGTCGCCCTTTCAGCGTATGAGGTGTTCACTGGTCTGTATGTTATACATTCTGACGAGGTCAGGCGGCCCTGCGGCAGCGCCTGACTATTGCTCAGCCCTGGCGATAGGGCTCGCACTCCTCGCCCTGTTCGACCTCTATCAGCTCCTCGACCGGGTAGTCCAGATCCTGTGCGCGCTGGACCAGCGAGCGGTAGGTCGCATCGTCAAGCTGGGGACTTCTGGCGAGGATCCACAGATAGTCGCGGTCCGGTCCGGTGACCAGCGACCATTGTCCGGCGTCATCCAGCGCCAGAATGTTGTAGCTTGCATAGAAGGGGCCGAAGAAGCTCACCTTCAGGCGGCCGACGTTGTCTTCCTCCAGCAGGTAGGCCTTGCCTTCGGCCACGTCGGGCTCGCCCTTGGACAGGTCGACGCCACGGTTGATCACCTGGACGCCACCGTCATCCCGGGTGGCGTAGTCGGCGGTGACGCAGTCGAGCCCTTCCTCGAAGCTGTGATCGAAGCGCGCAATCTCGTACCAGCGACCCAGATAGTCCTCCAGGGCGAAGTCCTCGATGGGCTGGGTGCCAGAGGGCAGGCCTGTGCAGGCCGACAGCGCCAGCGGGGCGCCAACGGCTGCGAGCAGGGTGGAGAGGCGCGTCGGCTTTCGAGCCGGGGCCGACGAAGGCCGGCGTCCTTGCGTGTCCATGAGGGCTCCTGAAGGGTGGCAGGCGGGTGGAAGACGAGTCACCGCTGGATGTGTTGCATAATTTTCGTACAAGAAGTGTATATCTTTTTTGCTGCTGTTGTCCAAGAGGCTTCCTGCTTGAGATCGAGCAGCCATAAACGTGCAAGGAGCGCCGCATGACGCTAAAGGGGGCACCAGGAGAGGCCGCGCAGGGAACGGCAGGTAGCCAGCTGGGCCAGCACTATGATGCCAAAGGAAGCCTGCTGGCTCGGCTCGAACGTGCCTTTGTCGAGGCGGGATGCGACCCCGACCATCTGAGTCATGACGAGATGGCCGGTATCGATCAACTGCATCTGGGGGGCAGGGCGGCCAGCCGGCGATTGATGGCCCTGGCGGGGAGGGATGCCGGCCAGCCCCCGAACAAGGGGGACGGTCCTCGCTTGGACGCGTTCGCGGGTGCGGGCACGGGTTCCAGCGGCGCAGCGCGCCTGCTCGATCTGGGCTGCGGTACCGGCGGCGCCAGTCGTCTGCTGGCCCGTGAGCTTGGCTACGAAGTGGTGGGGGTGGATATCACGCCGGGCTTCATCGAGGTCGCGACCTGGCTGAGTCGGGCCTGTGGACTGGAGGACACTACCCGTTTCGTGTGCGCCGATGGTGCCGAGTTGCCGCTGGGGGATGCCAGTGTCGAGGCGGTGTGGTGCCAGCATGCCCTGCTCAATATGCCGGACCTCGCCGCTGTGTTGAGCGAGTGTCGCAGGGTGCTCGCTCCGGGCGGCAGGTTGCTGCTCCACGAGGTGGTTCGAGGCGACAATCCTGCGCCGTTATCGCTGCCGGTGCCCTGGGCGAGAACGCCCGAGCATAGCCGACTGTTGTCCCTGAAGGATCTCGAGCAACACCTCCAGGCCGCCGGGTTTCAGCGCCAGGCACTGGAGGATGTCAGCGCCGAGGCGCTGGCCTGGCGAAGCCATCACCGGCGTCGCGAGCAGGGCGGGGCTGACCGCCGAGCCCATGGTGGCAGCAACACGGACCAGGCGCAGCCGCCCAGGCAGGAGGGGGGCGAGTCGTCACCTCAGGCGTCAGGACCTGCTGCCCGTCCTCCCATTCGTCCCCGCTTGCCTGGTCCTGCGCTGATCTTTGGTGAGGTCTTCTTGGAGATGGGCCGTAACCTGCTCGACAACCTCGGCGACGACCGGGTACGGGTGGTCCAGGGGGTGTGGCAACACTAGGGCTTTTCTGAAAAGTGTCTGCACTCGGTAATACGGCGTTAAAAATCGCCTTAGAATGCTCATTTACACCCCGTAAACTGCGCTTTCTCGACGATTTTTGCCTTGTCTAACCTTCGCTCGTCGACTTTTCTGTGAAAGCCCAGCCATTGCCGCGAACCTGACAGTTTCTCCCTCCACTGCCGCTGTATGTCGTGCAGCGGAGTGCCTCCTCAAGGAGGCTCCCTCTCCCATGGTTGCCTCCTCGGGGGCACGGGTTTGCCAAGCCTGCTAATGCTCTGTGCTCTCTGGTCGTCTCTCTGCATTCTTCTCTCGGCATCCTTCTCTGTTTCCTGCCTTCCCTCCGTGCTTTTTTCGCGGGCTCTCTCGGCCGACGCGCGACGCCTTGGTACAGGGTGGCCTGGTGCGGTTGTGTCACGTCGAGCTGGCATGCGCCACCTGACCGGGTTCTGGGCTGACCGTTGTCGTGATGGATCACAGGGGCGGGCTTTCACGGCGCTCTTGCATTTGGGTATCCTGTAAATATATTTTATACAATCTACGTTTTGGCGGTATTGCCTGAGTCTGGGCGTATCGGCCTGTCGAAGCGTTGGGGAATGTGGAATCTGGCGATGGGCGCTGGATACACCGATGGAGTCAATACAATGAACAACAAGGCCTTGAGTGCAGCAGCGATCGGAAGTCTGGTGATGGGGCTGGTGGCGCCTGCCCTGGCGGCTGACGTCGAGTGGAAGGTGCCGACCTCGGTACCGGCGGGCTCCCCTTTTTACGAGAACTTTCTGGAGCGGTTTGCCGATAACGCCGACACCCTCAGCCAGGGACGGGTGGAGATCAAACCCTTCGGCGCAGGGGTGATCGTACCTGCGTTGCAGGTATACGAGGCCGTGCTGGAAGGCACCGTGGAGGCGGGGCACTCCACGCCCAGCTACCTGGTAAACCAGAAGCCCATCAACGCCATCTTTGCCGGCTTCCCCGGTGGCATGGGGCCGGAGACCTATATCAACTGGATCTACGAGGGGGGCGGTCAAGAGGCCTTGCAGGAGCTGCGTGCCAGCGAGGGGTTGCATTCCTTGATCGTCGGTATCGGCTCCACCGAAGTCTTCGCTCACGCCAACGTCAGGATCGATGGTGCCGACGATCTCGAAGGTTTGAAGTATCGTACGTCGGGCCCCTGGGCGGAGGTGATGCGTGAATACTACGGCGCAGTGCCGACCGTGGTGCCGCCGGGGGACACCTACACCCTGCTTCAGCGCAAGGGTGTCGACGCGGTGGAGTGGGCAACCCCATCGAGCAACCAGCCAGAAGGGTTCCATGAAGCCGCCAAGTACATCGTGGTTCCCGGCGTGCATCAGCCCACCTTCCTTTGGGAGGTTGTCGTGACCGAGGACACCTGGGCGGCCGTCCCAGACGACCTCAAGCCGCTGATCGAAGCCGCCGCCAAGCTCACGACCTATGAAGGCCTGAGCCAGTTCTATCACCAGGACATGCTGGCCATGGAGGCTTACCGTTCGGGCCGCAATGAAGTGGTGAGCCTGGACCCCGAGTTTGTTGAGGATCTGGCCCAGAGCGGTCGGGCCTGGATGGAGGCCACGGTTGAAGCGTCAGACGATCCTGCAATGCAGGCGCTGCTGGAAGACTACCGCACCTACCAGCAGCGCTGGAGCGAGCAGAACGACTACCTGATCCGCGACTGACCCCTCAACCGATCCTGGAGGAACGTCACCTCGGCCTGCGGGGTGACGCCTATTCATGAATACACTGATGAACCTCATCGACAGGGCGTCGACGCTGCTGGCGTGGGGCAGTCGCCTGGCGCTTGTCGCCCTGACCGGCGCCATGCTCTACGAAGTCATTGCACGCTATGTCTTCAATGCCTCGACCATCTGGGCCTTCGATCTGTCCTACATGGCCACGGGAACAGCCTTTGTTCTCGGCATCGCCTGGACCGCCAAGGTGGATGGCCACGTCAGGGTCGATGCCTTCAGTCGCCTGCTTCCGCCGCGTCTGGTCCAGCGCCTGCACGGTGCCGTCTATCTACTGCTGATGGTGCCGGTGGTGGCGCTGATGGCGCATCACGGATGGCTGCGCACCCTGCGGGCCTGGCACACCAATGAGGTGGAAATGGTCAGCGTATGGGCACCAAGGATGTGGCCGCTCTACGCCCTTATCGCCATCGGGCTTTCCCTCTTCGCCTGCCAGCTTGCGGTGGACGGAGTGCGGCAGCTTTGTACAGCACGCACCACCGAGGAGATTCGCTGATGGATGCCCTCGTTGCCGGTCTGATGTTTCCCGGCTTATTTCTGCTTATCTTCCTGGGCATCCCCATCGCCTATTCGTTGACGTTGGTCTCGGTTGCCGCTGGCTGGTACGCCTTCGGACCGATGATCTTTCAGCAGCTGTACGGTAGCGTCTACAGCGCCGCCACCCACTATGTGCTGTCTTCCATCCCGCTGTTTGTGCTGATGGGAGGAATCCTCTAGAAGTCGGGAATCGCGCGTCAACTGTTCGATGCCATCCAGCTCTGGATCGGCCGACTGCCTGGGGGGCTGGCGCTGACGACGATCGCCATGGCGGCCATCTTTGCCGCCGCCTCTGGAGTGGTCGGTGCTGTCGAGATCATGATCGGTCTGATGGCGATACCCGCGATGCGGGCCTATGGCTATCGCAATAGCCTGATGAGCGGGACCATCTGCGCTGGGGGCTCCCTGGGCACGATCATTCCGCCGACCGTGATCGTGGTGGTGTATGCGGCCCTTGCCCAGCTTTCCATCGGCGAACTCTTTGCCGCCATCATTCTGCCAGGCGGATTGATGGTCTCGCTGTTTGCTCTCTACATTCTGGTGCGCTGCGCCCTGCGCCCCCAGGACGGCCCTCCGGCCGTGGAGGCGACACCCTTGCCGCTGGGCCAGAAGCTCGCGATCACCGCTAAGGCCCTGGTACCCCCGCTGTTGTTGATGTTTGCGGTGCTGGGCTCGCTGCTGATGGGCATTGCCTCACCGACAGAGGCGGCGGCGGTCGGCGTGGGCGGCGCCTTGCTGCTGGCTGTGATGAATGGCGGTATCAGCGTCCAGGCGCTAGGGGAGTCGCTGTCCCTGACGGTGCGCATCACCGCCATGATTCTGCTGATCGTGGCGGGGGGCACCATGTTTACCGGGATCTTTGCGGTCAACGGCGGCGGCGAGATGGTGGCCGAGATCGCTGAGCAGCTCGGCGGCCCCACCGGTGTCATACTGTTTTTCCTCGGCGTGACCTTCCTGCTCGGCTTCGTGCTCGACTGGACCTCCATCGTGCTGATCTGCGTTCCGATCTTCACGCCGGTGGTCAAGCAACTGGGCATCGATCCGGTCTGGTTCGCCACCCTGGTGCTGGTGACCATCCAGACCAGCTATCTCACCCCACCGATGGCATCGTCGATCTTCTATCTGAAGTCCATCGCCCCGGATGACATCACCTACGGTCAGATGTGCCGAGGGGTGCTGCCCTTCATCGCGATCCAGCTGGTGACACTACTGGCGGTGGCACTGGTGCCGAGTCTGGCGACATGGTTGCCAGAGCAGATCGTGGGGTTCTGAAGACCGGCCCGGCTCGAGGATGCCGGGCCGGCAGGGTGATCAGCCCTGGGCGATACGCTCGCTGATCGCGGCGCCCAGACGCTCGGTGGTGCCGTTGCCGCCCAGGTCCGGGGTCAGCACTTCGCTGTCGCCGTCTTCCAGCACCGCCTCGATGGCGGCCAGGATGGCGTCACCGGCGTCCTTGTGACCCAGGTGTTCGAGCATCATGGCGCCGGACCAGATCTGGCCGATGGGGTTGGCGATGCCCTTGCCGGCGATATCCGGGGCGCTGCCGTGAACCGGCTCGAACAGGCTCGGGAAGGTGCCTTCGGGATTGATGTTGGCCGAGGGCGCCACGCCGATGGTGCCGGTACAGGCGGGCCCCAGGTCGGAAAGAATATCGCCGAACAGGTTGGAGGCCACCACCACGTCGAACCAGTCCGGATGCATGACGAAGTTGGCGGTCAGGATATCGATGTGGAACTTGTCCACCTCGACGTCGCCGTACTGCTTGGCCATCTCGGCCACACGGCTGTCCCACCAGGGCATGGTGATGGCGATGCCGTTGGACTTGGTGGCCGAGGTCAGCTTCTTGCGCGGGCGGCTCTGGGCCAGGTCGAAGGCGTACTTGAGCACCCGGTCGACGCCGTGGCGGGTCATCACCGTTTCCTGGATCACCACCTCCCGGTCGGTGCCCTCGAACATGGTGCCACCGACGCTCGAGTATTCGCCTTCGGTGTTCTCGCGGACCACGTAGAAGTCGATGTCGCCGGGTTCGCGACCGGCCAGCGGGCTCTTGATACCCGGCAGCAGGCGGCAGGGGCGCAGGTTGACGTACTGGTCGAACTCGCGGCGGAACTTGAGCAGCGAGCCCCACAGCGAGATGTGATCCGGTACCTTTTCGGGCCAGCCGATGGCGCCGTAGAAGATCGCATCGAAGTCGATCAGCGTCTCGCGCCAGTCGTCCGGCAGCATCTTGCCGTGCTCGAGGTAGTAGTCGCAGCAGGCGAAGTCGAAGGTCTGGGTATCCAGGTCGATAGCGAAGCGCTTTGCGGCAGCCTCGAGGGCGCGCACGCCCTCGGGCATGACTTCGGTGCCGATACCGTCACCGGCGATGATGGCGATGCGATGGGCCATGAAAGCTCCTTGATCCTGTCTGCTGGCGTGTAGAGGGTGCCTCGCGCAGCGGCCACGATTGTGCTTGGTGTGAAGGGTGGCGGCGGCAAGGTGTAAGGTCAGTCTAGCTCTTTACAGCGAGGCGATAATGGGGCTCGATGGCAATTCATTGTTGATCTCAAGTGGAGAAAAGGGTGGCGTCACTCGATGATCTGGCGTTCTTTCGTCAACTGGCCCAGGCCGGCAACTTGACCGCCACTGCACGCGAGCTGGGGCTGTCGCTGTCGGCGGTCAGCAAGCGCCTGAAGCAGCTGGAGGCGCGGCTCGGGGTGGAACTCGCCACGCGCACCACCCGGCGGCTTACCCTGACCGCCGAAGGTGAGCGTTACCTGGCAAGGGGGGTAGCGCTACTGGATGAGCTGGCCGAACTGGAAGAGAGCCTGGGCGAGGATCGCGAGGCGCTGGCGGGACCGCTGCGGCTCAACGCGACCTTCGGTTTCGGCCGTCGCCATGTGGCGCCCTTGCTGTCCGAGTTCTGTGCCTTGCATCCGGGCATCGAGGCGTCACTGGAACTCTCGAACTTTCCCGCGCCATTGGTGGAGGGCGTGGATCTGGGCATCCGGATTGGCGAGCCCCCCGACTCGCGCCTGGTGGCCCGCCGTCTGGTGGCCAGCCGACGTGTTGCCTGCGCCTCTCCCGACTATATCGAGCGCTGTGGTCGGGCCGAGACTCCCCAGGCGCTGCAGCGCCACGCCTGTCTGGTACTGCGAGAGAATGACAGCGATTTTGCGCTGTGGCGATTCGTCGACGCCGACGGTGTCGAGACGTCGGTCAAGGTCGGCGGGCGCCTTACCAGCAATGACGGTGAGGTCATCAAGCGACTGGCGCTCGATGGTCACGGGGTGATGCTGCGCTCCTGGTGGGACGTTCACGATGAACTGAAGGAGGGGCGCCTTGTCAGCCTGCTGCCGGGCTGGCAGGGGGTGCGTGCCGACTTCTTCGCGGTCTACGCCCAGCGCCGGCACGTCCCCGCGCGCTTGCGTGCGCTGGTCGACTTCCTCGCTCGGCGCCTGGCGGCCAGGATCCCGTCACTCGATTGAACGACTGCCGGCCCCGTCAGCCCTTGCGTGCCAGCACTCGCAGCCGGGATTCCAGCATGTCGCGGTCCAGGTAGGTGCCCTGGAGGTGACGCTCTCCGGTGGAGGGATCGAAGGCCTCACGTCCATGCAGTACCCGGCGGTTGTCGAAGGCCACCATCTGCCCGGGACGCAGGTCGAGGGCAATCTGATGCTGTGGTGCATGCAGCAGGGTCCAGAAGTGGTGGTAGGCCTCGTACCAGGGGGTGATCAGGTCGGCAGGCAGGTGCAGGGTGTCACGAATCCAGTTGTTGAAGCGAATCTCGCGGATGCGCCCATCCGTGCCGACGTCGATGACCGGCTCGCGGACGCCGATATCGTGTTCCTCGTCCTGGAAGCGAAAGTCGATGGCGGTCTCGGCCAGAAGCTGGAAGTGATCGGGGTTGGCCGCGCGCAGCGCCTCGGCGACCTGGATGCCGTCGGCGAAGATCGAGCCGCCGCCTTCGGCATCGTTCTTCAGGCAATACAGCAACTGCATGTCCGGCGGTTGGCGCCAGTTTGGCAGGTCCGTGTGCAGCGCCAGGGCAATCGAGGTGTAGGCCGCGTTGTTGGGGTTGGGCTTCGAAATGACGTCGAAGCGAGCCCCGAAGTTGGTGGCCTTGAGCGGGCCAATGCGCCGTGCCAGGCGACTGACCTCCTCGAGTTCCAGCGGCCCCTCGTCGAGCAGCACCAGGCCGTCGCGCAGCAACGCCGTGATCCAGGCTTTTTCGCCGTTGCCACCGGCTACCAGATCGGCATGCCGCACATGCTGGGGGGAAAACGGTGTCTGCCAGGCGACAGGCCGCGGCAGGCTGTCGATGGCGGCCTCGCCGGGGCGACGCTGGTGCAGCCAGCCGGCGGCGAAGCGGCTGTGGTGTCCGTCCTGCCAGTCAAGGTGGAGCTGACCGTGCTCGATGCGGGCCTCGTCGAGCCCTGGAACGGCGGCCATCGGTGTGACCAGGCGTTCCCGGGTCAGCGGGTGGCGGCACTGATCACAGGCGCAGTGATCGCGCAGCCACAACAGAGGAAATTGTCCTCGGTCGCCGTTGTTCCAGACCAGCGAGAGACGCAAGCCTTCAGCAACCACGTCGGTCAGCGTCAGGTGCTGGGGCCAGGGGGCCAGTTCGTGCATATCGATGTGGCCGGCGTCGGCGGTCGAGGTCAACGAGGTGGTGCTCATGGATGGCTCCCAGGTGACGAGTGTTGACGAAATAGGTGACGAGTGTTGACGAAATAGGTGACGAGTGTTGACGCCGATGGTGGGGGCTCGAGGCGATGGCGACAAACGACTAATATGACGCCTTAGGCCAAGCTTGGCTTATGACTGTCTTTTTCATCGACGCTAAACCACAGGGCCAGAAACCACATGCACCGACTTCCTCCTCTGCATTGGCTGCAGGCCTTCGAGGCCTCGGCAAGAACCCTGAGCTTTACCGCAGCGGGCCAGGAACTGTCGGTAACCCAGGCCGCCATCAGTCAACGTATTCGGCTGCTGGAGGACCGCCTGGGGCAGCCACTGTTCGTGCGCCACCCGCGCAGCCTGACGCTGACGCCGGCGGGCCAGGCCTGGTTGCCGAGCGTCCAGGAAGCCTTTGCGCGGCTTGATGAGGGCACCCTGGAGGTGTTCGGCGTGACCCCGGATCGTTCGGTGACGCTGCGCACTACGCCGGCGCTTCAGAGCCAATGGCTGGCGCCTCGTCTGGCACGATTTCACCTTACCCACCCCGAGGTGACCGTGCGTGTGGTCAGCGCGGTCTGGAGTTCGGATTTCGGTGCCGAAGGGGCCGATATCGAACTGCGCTACGGCCAGGGAGAGTGGCGCGGCATGGAGTCGATCTCTCTGGGGGCGTCGTCGTTGTTGCCGGTCTGTACGCCGCCGCTGGCAGGGCAGCTCGTCTCGCTGGATGCCCTGGCCGGGCAGACCTTGCTCCACGCGGCGGGCTTCGCGGCCGGCTGGCCGGCCTGGTTGGAGCACGCCGGGCGCAAGGACCTGTCGAGCCACTGTCACAGTCTGATCTGCGACAACCTGTCCATGGTGATGGCCCTGGCCCGGCAAGGGGCGGGGGTGGCGCTGGTGCACCGCTGCCTGCTGGAAGATCCCCAGGGGCTGGTTGCCCCGTTCGACATCGAGGTGCCCACCCGCGAAGGATTCTGGTTGTGTCGCCCGCGCAGTGCGCAGGGCAGTATCGAAAGCGAACGGCTATGGCGCTGGCTGGCGGGCGAAGTGGCGCCTGGGCCATCGTGACAACTTTGTCGGCAAGAGGTTAGGCCTCGGCACTTTGCTCCAGGAGGGCTGGGGCTGAGCCGCTCGAGTCGGTATGATCGTGACCGCTTATCGAGCGCTATCGCTGGCGGGCGCTGGCGCTCGTAAGAGCATAGAATTGAGAGTGAGGGTGCCGTCCGGCCCCCGCCTGCAACGCACCTTGGGATTGTCGCCGCCGGGGTGCGGTCCATCATCTGTTTCGGGAGACTGCTGCCGCCGTGAATGTGTTGATGTTCACCAACACCTATGCGCCGATCGTCGGTGGTGTCAGCGAGTCCGTGCAGCGCCTGAAGCACCAGTTGCAGCAGGCGGGGCATCGTGTCCTGGTGGTGGCGCCTCGGCTGGAGGGTCAGCCGCAACACGAGCCGGACGTGGTGCGTGTCGTCGCGGTGCAGCATTTCAACGGCAGCGACTTCTCGCTGCCGGTGCCAATCCCCGGACAACTGTTCGACGCCATCGAGGCTTTCGAGCCGGACATCGTGCATTCCCACCATCCCTTCCTGCTGGGCGACACCGCAGCGCGCGCGGCGGAAACCTACGGCCTGCCACTGGTGTTCACCCACCACACGCTGTACGAGCACTACACCCACTACGTGCCGGGGGATTCCTCGCGGATGCAGCGCTTTGCGGTGGCGCTGGCGACCCAGTACACCTGGCTGTGCGACGAGGTGATTGCTCCCAGCGAGAGCGTCAAGCAACTGCTGGTCCAGCGCGCCGGCAACCCGGACATGACGGTGGTGCCCAGCGGAGTGGACACTTCACGCTTTGCGACGGGCAAGCGTGATCGCTGGCGGGATCACTTCGCGATTCCCGCAGATGCCCGGGTGATCGGGCATCTTGGTCGGCTGGCCAAGGAGAAGAATCTGGCATTTCTGGCGGGCGCGGTGTGCCAGGCGCTGGTCGAGGATGCCGAGGCATGGTGGCTGGTGGTAGGAGACGGTGATGCCCGAGAAGCGGTGGAAGCGGCCGCCGATCGTCATGGGGTGAGCGAGCGTGTCTGTTTTACTGGCTGCCTGCACGGGCAGGCGCTGATCGACGCCTACCACGCCATGGACGTTTTTGCCTTTGCATCACACAGCGAGACCCAGGGCATGGTGGTGGCCGAAGCAATGGCGGCGGGGCTGCCGGTGGTGGCCCTCGATGCCCCTGGCGTTCGCGAAGTCGTGCGAAATGGCGAGAATGGACGGCTGCTGGCGCATGAGGATGAGCAGGCCTTCGCCTTGGCCTTGGCCGAATGTACCGACGCACGATACTGGCCGGCCCTGCACGAGGCCGCCCTGAGCACGGCCCAGGCCTACGACGAGGCTCGCTGCGCCGAACGCTGCCTGCGGGTCTACCGCCTGGCGATCGCCCGCGGTGGCCCCTTCACCCACGCCGATGACGGCGGCTGGGAGCGTGTACGCAGCCGGCTGGGCGCGGAGTGGCAGATGCTACGCTACCGTGGGAGGGTACTACGCCACCTGGTCCAGGAGGAGTGGCGTGAAGAGTGGCGTGAGGAGCGGCCATCCTGGTGGCCCGGCCAACACGAAGACGAACCCGAACTGCCGTCGAGGTGACGCCGCTTGGTGATTCAAGACACCTAGGTTTAAACGCACAAAATTTTCCGAATAGTGCGTTCATTCATTTTATGCTCATGTGACTCGTGCTTCACCAGGAGAGCACGATAGAATCTCCAAAGCTTCGTTTCTTCGGTTGGATAGAGCGACCAGCGCTCGGTGAGGGTATGACGTTGGAACAGACACGGCAGGACAGCAAGCGATCATCGTCGGCGCAGCGTGATGACGACGCCGTGTCCCAGCGCGCGGATCTGACCATCGAGTTACCGATACGCTTCGTGCATGAGCTGTCCGCGGCCGAATCGCTCCAGGACGTGCTGGATACGGTGGCACGCTGGTCAAGTACGGTGTTTGGCGCCAACCGCGCTTCCATCACTCTGGCGCAGTCCGAGACCGAGCTGACCCTGATCGCCATGGAAGGTAACAACGCCATCCCGATGGATCAGCCTGTGCCGATCTACGGCACCATGGTCGGACGTGTCTATCGCACTCGCCAGGCGGAGTACGCCGAGCGTTTTGACGGGAGTCCCGATCTCGACTGCCAGATGCTCAGTGCCAAGGGGCTGGGGTGCTGTCTCGATGTCCCGATGATCAGCGGCAGTCGCTGCGTGGGCACCATGAACATCGCCCACGAAAGCCCGAATGCCTTCACCGATGAAGATCGTGAGCGCCTGCAGGCCATGGCCCACTGGGTCGCCGCCAGCATACGCATCCATCATCAGATCGAAGAGATGGAAGTGCTGTCCGAGACCGACCCCCTGACCGGGGTGTGCAATCGTCGCGCCTTTGCTACCCGTTTTGCCACCCTGGCCAAGCGCTGGCAGCGCGGCAAGGGAGCGCTGGGTGTCGCGCTGGTCGATCTCGATCACTTCAAGTCGATCAACGATACCTACGGCCATGAATCCGGGGACAGGGTGCTGGTCGCCGTGGCCAAGGCGCTCGACGCAAGCTTTCGCAAGTCGGACCTTATCGCCCGCATGGGGGGAGAGGAGTTCTGCGTGGTCATGGCGGACGTCGACAAGCCTGCCTTGATGTCCGCCCTCGAGCGTTTCAACCTTGCCCTGTCCGAGCTGGAGATACCCGTCGCCGATAGCGTGATACGCGTCACCGCCAGTATCGGTGCGTTGCTGATCGACAGTGACAGCGCTGACCTCGACAGCCTGGTCAATCAGGCCGATCAGGCGATGTACAAGGCCAAGACCAATGGTCGAAACCGAGTCGAGTTCGTGCACGTGACGCAGTAGGTCAGCCGTGGCGGTGCTACTTGCTTTCCACTTGTCTGGATGATCCCCGATCGGCCTTTCTCCCGTCGGCCCAGCGCTTGAGTCCGACCAGCAGGCCGACACCCAGCGCCAGGCCACCCAGCGCATAGAAGATCTCGCTGCGACTGTCGGCGGTGATCAACTCGCCCAACTGGCTGCCGAGCAGGGTGACCCCGGCCAGGCCCGGGGCGATGCCCAGGGTGGAACCGATCAGGTAGTCGCGAAAGCGCAGATGGAAGGCTCCGGCCATCATGTTGGTCAGGGTGAAGGGGGCCAGCGGCAGCAGGTTGACCAGCGTCATGGTGCGGATGCCGCGTCCCGACAGGTAGAGTGACAGGCCGTTCAAGCGCTTTCCCCCGTAGCGCAACAGCGCATCGCGGCCAAGCTTGCGACCGACCCACCAGGTCAGGCAGGAGGCCGACAGGGTACCGATCAGGGCGTAGCCGAAGCCCCACCAGGGGCCAAATACCAGCCCGGTCGCTGCCACCAGCAGACTCAGCGGAAACATCACAAGCGATAGCCCTGCATAGACAGCAGCCACCACGACGATGGCCCAGGGGCTGTCGCGCCACGCCGTGCCACCCTGGGAAAGCTTCATCAGGGTGTCGACGGTAAGCAGGTCATGCATGGCCAGCCACTGCCAGGTCAGTCCCAGCGCTGCCAGCACGGTGATGGCCAGGGTCGGCAGTAGCCAGCGCCTCGTCATCGGGGGGATTCCTGAGTGGCGGGTGAGGGTGCGGGATGGTCGTTATCGGCAGTCAGCGCCCATGTGAGGGGCTGCTGCTGAAAGTAGCGACAGAGCAGATCGTAGAGTCCCGGGTAGGCCTCCATCAGACGGTCGGGGGCGCTGAAGAAGGTCTCGCAGCAGACGGCAAAGCACTCGCCGGGATGGCTCGCGGCGTAGTCATCGATGGGCGTGGGGTCGCCTGCTTCGAGGCGCTTTTGCAGATCCTGCCAGACCGCCGTGAACTCGCGATGCCACTCCCTGGAGGCGATGGCGACCGGCAGTGGTGGAAACCCGTCGACGTCCTGGGAATTGCCCATGTCGAGCTTGTGGGCGAATTCATGGATGACCACGTTGAAGCCATCCAGGCCACCGCTCTCGACCAGATCGGGAAAGGCGATCACCACCGGCCCCTGGTAGAAGGTCTCGCCGGCGCGCTCGTCCTCGTAGACGTGCATCACCCCGGCCTCGTCCATCTCTTCGACCTGGCGACGAAAGGCGTCGGGCAACACCAGTACTTCGTGCACGTTGGCAAAGGCTTCCTGGTGCTCGTGCTCGCTCCAGCCCAGCGTCAGCAGACAGGCCTGGGCCGCCAGGGCCAGGCGTTCCTCGCTATCCAGTGCCGCAGGGTCCAGGTCCGGGTGAAGGCTCAGACGCTTGTCGTGAAGAAACCGCCAGGCACGCTGGCCCAGGCGCTGGGCCGAAGCCTCGGGCACGCGGGCCAGCAAGGGCAGGCGCGCCCGCGCGCCTGCCCAGGTGTCGGCGGGGAAGGGATGGCGGGCATCGAAGCGGGCCGCCCGCCAGCGCTTGAGTCGTGACAACACAGCCTAGCTGTCGTCCTGGTCCCTGGCGCCGGACTTCCACGACCAGTCGCGCAGGCGCAGGTCGAACAGGTCCTTGCGGCGGTCCTTGAGGTTGGTCACCGAGCCCTCGGCGCGCACCACGGTCAACCGCGACAGATCCAGGTCGGAGAACATGATCATCTCGGTGTTGGGGGTGGTCTCTGCCATCACTGCGTCGTGGGGGAAGGCGAAGTCGGAAGGCGAGAACACCGATGACTGGGCGTACTGGATGTCCAGGTTCTCGATGGACGGCACATTGCCGACGCTACCGCACAGCACCACGTAGCATTCGTTCTCGATGGCACGGGCCTGGGCGCAGTGACGTACCCGCAGATAGCCGTTCTTGGTATCGGTCCAGAAGGGCACGAACAGCAGGTCCATGTCCTGATCGGCGAGCAGTCGGCCCAGCTCCGGGAACTCCACGTCATAGCAGATCAGGATGCCGATGCGTCCGGCATCCGTCTGGAATACGCACAGATCCTCGCCGCCCTCGATCACCCAGTCGCGGCGCTCCTGGGGGGTGATATGCAGCTTGGCCTGGCGCTCGATGGAGCCGTCGCGGTGGCACAGGTAGGCCACGTTGTAGAGGCGTCCGTCGTCACCTTCCTCGATCATCGATCCGGCGATGATGTTGATGTTGTAGGCCACCGCCATGCGCGACATTTCGGTCTTGAAGCGCTCGGTGAAGCCGGCCAGAAAGCGGATGGCCGCCATCTGGT
Organism: Halomonas sp. MMSF_3323; assembly: GCF_030733595.1. Classification (NCBI taxonomy): domain Bacteria; kingdom Pseudomonadati; phylum Pseudomonadota; class Gammaproteobacteria; order Oceanospirillales; family Halomonadaceae; genus Halomonas; species Halomonas sp. MMSF_3323. The sequence goes on from NZ_JASHIT010000008.1 coordinate 154,043, forward strand.
CCTGCTGGGCGGCGCGGTCCTGAAGGCCCATCAGTGGTGCATTGAACAGCTCCGGGAAGACCGCAAAGTCGCTCTGGTAGTCGGACAAGGCATCGACGAAGTACTCGACCTGCTGCAGCACCGCCTCCACCGAGGCGAACTCGCGCATCTGCCACTGCACTGCGCCGACTCGAACCTGGGTCGGACGACTTTCCAGCATGCGTTCGGCCGGTTCGAACAGGATGTTGTTCCACTCGAGCAGGGTCGCGTAGCCCTGGGACTTCTCGTCTTCCGGCAGATACTTGCGCAGCAGGCGCTTGACCTGGAAGTCGTTGGACAACTGGAACGACAGGATCGGGTCATGCAGCTCCTTGCGCGAGACCTTGTCGATGTACTCGCTCGCCGACATGCTGTCGGCCACCCGGTGATACTCGGGGATGCGTCCGCCGGCCAGGATGGCCTTGAGGTTGAGCTGGCGACAGACCTCCTTGCGCGCCTCGTAGAGGCGACGGCCAAGGCGATAGCCGCGGTAGTCGGGGTCGATCAGCACGTCGATGCCGTACATGGCATCGCCGTCCTTGGCGTTCTGGATCGTCTCGCGCTTGCCGATCAGGTCGTCGTACTTGTGCGGGTTGGAGAACTCCTCGTAGTCGACCAGGGCGGTAAGCGCCACGCCGATGACCCGGCCGTCGTCCTCGATGACGATCTGGCCGTCAGGAAACTCCGCCACCAGCCTGTCGATGGTGATCCTGGGCCAGGCTCCGCCGATGTCGTGGTAGACCTTATCCATCAGCCCCTTGAGCTGAGGGTAGTCGTCACAGGTGAGGTTGCGGAGATTGAGCTGAAGATCATCGAGGGACATGAAGCGTTCCTCCGGAAATGGACCGCATAGTCTAACATGCCGCCCAGGGCAAGGCGGAACGAGGTGTGCAGCATAGCGCAAAAGCATAAAGGCGATGCATCTAATGCTCGGGGGCGGCAGTGCACATCAGGGGAAGCTTGAAGCGCTGGAGAGAGCGCTGGAAAGAATGCGTCCAACAAACAGTGGGCCTTGCCACGAGCAAGGCCCCGCCGTAGCGGAGCCTTGGGGTGCTGCGCGCAAGCTCTGCAGCGCAGGTGTCCTGCAATCTGGAGGCTTAGACGTCGTTTTCCGGCTCGTTGGCCGAATCGACGCCGCTGTCTTCCACCAGGTCGCCCTCGTCCAGCGCCGACTGGCTGTCGCTGGCGGAAGCGTCGTCGCTGGGCGCGTGGTTGGAGTCGACACCGCCATCCTTGACGATCTCGCCTCCGGGAATGGCGCCATCTTCGCCCTCGGCCTTCGCTGAATCGTTGGAGGAGTCGACGCCGCTATCTTCAGGCATGACCTGCTCCTGCTTCATCTCTTCGTCTCCCTCGGCGTGGTGATCGGCCAGGGCGGCGCTGGAGAACAGGCCGATCAAGCCGACCAGGGCGAGGCGCTTCAGCAGTGTGGTCTGGTAGGTGTTCATCGTAGTACCTCCGGGTTGTAGCTGTTGATGATGCTCTGATGACGGCCCAACGGCATTCCCGTCGTCGACCTTTCATTGTCCGTCGCTTCATGCGGGGGACTGAA